>QGUO01000306.1 GCA_003242495.1 Pseudomonadota bacterium
GTACAAGCATGGCGTCGGCGACTTCGATGCCATGACCGACCGGCAAAAAGCTTCCGCGCACGGCTCAAGGAAGTGGCCGAGGTGCGCGCGCCGCAGATCCGCCTCACCCAGGTCTCCGCCGACGGCACGCGCAAGTGGCTGCTGGCGATGGACGGCCCTCAGGGCGAGGAATCGGCCGTCGAAATGGTCTTCATTCCCGAGCCAGGGCGCGGCACGTTGTGCATTTCGAGCCAGGTCGGCTGTGCCATGGACTGCACGTTCTGCTCCACGGCGCAGCAGGGCTTCAACCGCAATCTCTCGGTGGCCGAGATCATCGGACAGGTGTGGCTGGCCAACCGTGAGCTGCGCGGCTTCAGCGGCGAGGCGTCGACCGCGGCGAACCCGGCGCGCGGCACCGAGAACCGGGTCATCACCAACGTGGTGTTCATGGGCATGGGCGAGCCGCTCGCCAACTATCGCAACGTGGTGCCTGCGGTGGACATCCTCATGGACGATCTCGGTTTCGACCTGTCGCGGCGGCGCGTGACGGTGAGCACCTCCGGCCTGGTGCCGCAGATGCTGCGCCTCGCCGAAGACACCAATTGCGCGCTCGCGGTGTCCTTGCACGCACCCAACGACGCGCTGCGCAACCAGCTGGTGCCGATCAATCGCAAGCATCCGATCGCCGAGCTGCTCGATGCCTGCTGGCGCTATGCGGAGCGGCAGAATGCACGCGCGATCACCTTCGAGTACGTGATGCTCGACGGCATCAACGACCAGCCGGCGCATGCGCGCGAGCTGGTGCGGCTGCTCAAGGGGCGCCCGGCCAAGGTGAACCTCATCCCGTTCAATCCTTTCCCAGGCACCGTCTATCGGCGCTCGCCGCCGGCGGTGATCGAGCGCTTTCGCGACCTGCTCAATGCCCAGGGCGTCATCGCCACGACGCGCCGCACCCGCGGCGACGACATCGACGCGGCATGCGGGCAGCTGGTCGGTCGCGTCCAGGACCGCACCACCGTGCGGCTCGGTTCGAAACTCATCGCCGTCGCAGTGCAGCCATGACCGCCGTCAGAACCGCCCGCATCTCGATCCTGTCGCTGGCGCTGGTGCTCGCCGCATGCACTGCGCCCTCGACCCTGCACCCCCCGCAGCCCGATCGCGCCTCGGAGCTCAATCTGCAGCTCGGCATCGATGCCCTGCGCAAGGGCAATCTCGCCCAGGCCAAGGACCGCATCGAGCGTGCGCTCAAGTACGACTCGCGCAATGCCCAAGCGCATGCCATGGCCGGGCTGCTGTACGACCGGCTGGGCGAGCAGCGCAAGGCAGACTCGCATTTCCGGCGCGCCGTGTCGCTCGCCCCCAAGGACTCGGAGATCCTGAACAATTACGCCGCGTATCTGTGTCAGAACGGACGCTATGATCGCGGCGAGCGCTTCGCCCTCGAGGCGGCGGCCAATCCGCTGTACGCCACGCCCGCGGTGGCATTGGTGAACGCCGGCAACTGCGCGCGCGGCGGCGGCAGCAACGAGCGTGCCGAGCAGCATTTCCGGCGCGCCCTGGCCATCGATCCGCGCATGCCCACGGCGCTGCTGCAAATGGCCGAGATCGAGTACGCACAGGCGAATTACCTGTCGGCGCGTGCGTTTCTCGAGCGCTATCTCGCCGTCGGACGCAACGATCCTGCGACCCTGATGCTCGGTGTGCGCATCGAGCGCAGCCTGGGCAACGCGGATGCGGCGCGGGAATACGCCGAGCGTCTGCGCGCCGAGTTCCCCACGGCGAAGGAAACGCACGAACTCGCCGCCGTCGAGCGGAATCCAGGATGAGCGACGCGGCCACGGCAGGATCGAGCGAGGCGCCCGCCCCGGCAGCGCCCCGGCAGTCGGACACCCCCGGCGAGCTGCTGAAGCGCGCGCGCGAGCAGCAGGGGATCACCCTCCAGCAGGCGGCCGAAGACCTGCATCTCGACCTGCGGCTGGTCGCAGCCATCGAGGCGAACCGTTTCGCGGAGCTCGGCGCGCCGGTCTATGCCAGGGGGCATTTGCGCAAGTACGCGACGCTGCTCGGGCTGTCGCCGCAGCAGGTGATCCAGTGCTACGAGGCATTGACCGACACGCCGGCGGTGCCCACCCCGGTGCCCACGGCGGGGGTGGCGCGGGAGCGCCCGCGTCTGGCCGTGCCCCTGGGGCTCGGTGCGCTCGCGCTGGTGATGATCGTGGCCTGGCTGGCGGTCGAGCGGGACGATGCCGGGCGCCGCCAGGCGGCCGGCGTGGCCTCGGCCGCGCAGGACACCGGCGGGGTGGCCGAAGCGCCGTCCGTGGTCGCCGCCGCGGACGCGGGGCAGACGCCGACGCCCGCCGTGGACGATGAGCCGGAGGCGCCTGCCGACGATGCGGCGCCTGCTGCCGTCGAGCCGGCGGCGAGCCCTGCGCCGGTCGATGCCACGGTTGCGGCGCTGGACGCGCCTGCCGCGGGGTCGGAGGCGTCTGCCGCGCCGCCGCCCGCGGGCGCCGTGCGCCTCGACCTGGCGTTTACCGAGCCTTGCTGGGTGGAGGTCTACGATGGCAGCGGCGCGCGGCTGCTGTTCGAAATCGGGCAGCCCGGCACGGCGCGCAGCGTGGCCGGCGCGGCGCCGCTCGAGGTGGTGCTCGGGTTGGCGGGCGCCGTCACGGCGCGCGTCAACGACGAGCCCATCGTCATTCCTCGCATCGCGGGCCGCGACGCCACACGCTTTCGCATCGCCGGCGACGGCCAGGTGCAATAGCGCATCGGCCCCGCGAGTTGTTTCGAAGCCTTTGCATTTTCATTGGACAGACCGTTGCAACAGCCGATCCAGCCCGTCCGCGGCATGAACGACGTCCTGCCGGCGGACATTGCCGCCTGGCAGCGGCTCGAGCGCATCGCGCGCGAGCTGTTCACCGCGTATGCCTACCAGGAAATCCGTGTGCCCATCGTGGAGCACACCGCATTGTTCAAGCGCTCGATCGGCGAGTTCACCGATATCGTCCAGAAGGAGATGTTCACCTTCGAGGATCCGGGCGGTGATTCGCTGACGCTCAGGCCGGAGGCCACGGCCGGCATCGTGCGCGCCATGATCTCGAATGGGCTGCTGCACAATCAGCGCCAGCGCGTCTGGTGCGCCGGACCGATGTTCCGCCACGAGAAGCCGCAGCGCGGGCGGTTCCGGCAGTTCCACCAGCTCGACGTGGAAGCCTTCGGCTATGCCGGGCCGGACATCGACGCGGAGCTCATCATGTTGAGCGCGCGGCTGCTCGACCGCCTGGGCGTCAAGCGCGTCGAGCTCAACCTGAACTCGCTCGGCACGCCGGCTTCGCGCAGGGTGTATCGCGATGACCTGGTGGCCTATTTCTCCGCGCACAAGCAGCGGCTCGATGCCGACAGCCTGCGGCGTCTGGAAGGCAATCCGCTGCGCATCCTCGACAGCAAGAATCCCGAGCTCGCGGACCTGATCGCCGGGGCGCCGGTGCTCACCGATTATCTCGACCCGCCGTCGCGCGAGCATTTCGAGGGGGTGTGCCGCCACCTCGATGGCGTGGGCATCAAGTACGTGATCAATCCGCGCCTGGTGCGCGGCCTCGACTATTACTCGCATACCGTGTTCGAATGGCTGACCACCGAGCTCGGCTCGCAGGGCGCCGTCTGCTCGGGCGGGCGTTATGACGGCCTGGTCGAGCAGCTCGGCGGCGAGCCGACGCCGGCCATGGGCTGGGCGCTCGGCGAGGAGCGCATCGTCGAGCTGCTGCGCGTGCAGGGGATGGTCGAACCCCCCACCGTGCCGGACGTCTATTTCGTGATCGCCGGCGCGCGCGCGCAGGCCGAGGGCCTCACGCTGGCCGAGGGGTTGCGCGATGCGCTGCCGGCGCTGAAGCTCGAGACCCATTGCGGCGGCGGCAGCTTCAAGTCGCAGCTCAAGCGCGCGGACAAGAGCGGCGCGCGGTTCGCGCTGATTCTCGGCGATACCGAGGCCGAGCGGCGCGTGGTGGGACTGAAGTCGCTGCGCGTCGAGGCGCCGCAGATCGAAGTGCCCTGGGAGGCCGTGGCGGCGGAGCTGCGCTCACGGCTGAGCGAACAGGGCTAGCGCGGCGCGTGGTCGTCGACGATCACCATCGAATACTCAACAGCAACTCAACGATCCGCAACTCGATAAACCATGGCCGACGATTATTTGTCTGATCGCGAACAGGAAGAGGCGCTGCGCGCCTGGTGGCGGGATAACTGGAGCTGGATCGTCGGCGGCATCGTGCTCGGGCTGGCCGTGCTTTTCGGCTGGCGCTATTGGGAGGCGCGCAGCATCGAGCGGGCCGAGCAGGCCGGTGAGCTGTACAGCCAGCTGCAGACGGCTGCGACCGGCGACGATGCCGCCCGCGCCGGGCAGCTGCTCGAGTCGCTGACGGCCGAGTACGGCTCGTCCGCGTACACCCAGCAGGCACGGCTGCTGGTGGCCGCCATGCACGTGCGTGCGGGCAAGGCCGAGGAGGCGCTGCCGCTGCTGCAGGCGGTGGTCGACGAGGCCCGGGACAAGGAGCTCGCCCAGATCGCCCGCATGCGCGCCGCACGGGTTTTGGTGGAACTCGGGCGCCATGACGAGGCTCTGACGTTGCTCGAGCCCTGGCGCACGGCCGAGCGCGCCGGCGGATTTGCGGCGCGCATCAACGAGATCCGCGGCGATGCGCTGTTCGCCAAGGGCGACCTCGCGGGCGCGCGCGCCGCCTACCAGGTGGCCCTGCAAGGCAGCGATGCGGCGATCGATCGCAGCCTGCTGGAGATGAAGCTTCAGGACGTGGGCGGGGAGACCGACGGCGAATAGCGCCGTCCGAGAATGATGACGAGGTTCCTTGCATGACCGCTGCCTTCCCTCCGGGTGTCGCCACGCCGGGTCCCACCGTGGGTGCCGTGCGCCGTTGCGCGGCGTCGGGCTTGCCCCGCTGGCCGGGCTTGGCCGCCGGCTCCCGGGGTTCAAGGGGGTGGCCCGGGGGCGGGC
>QGUO01000307.1 GCA_003242495.1 Pseudomonadota bacterium
CTGCGGAACCAGACCGATGAGCGAGCGGGCTGCGCGAAAGTCAGTGAGAATGTCGTGTCCGTCGACACGAACGACGCCGGACGTAGGATTGACGATACCGCAGACGATGCTGATGAGCGTGGTCTTGCCCGCCCCGTTCGGTCCCAGAAGGGCAAAGATCTCGCCGCGCTCGATCTCCAGGTTGACGTTCTTGAGCGCACTGAACCCCGTCGCGTAGGTCTTCGACAGATCGGCGATGGAAATGATCGGCGGCATGGATCGCCGAGCGCGCAGGGACGCTCGTCCTGTGATGTGATTGGGAATTATCCCTGCAGAATATGCCAACTCGCGCTCCGTCGCCAGAGAAATGCTGCACAACCGCATGGCCGTGTCCGCCGCGATCCTGAACGGGTGCGCGGTTCGGCCGACCGGCCGCCATCGGCCGCGTACCGCATTGCCTGGTCCGGTCCTGCGTCAACAACGGTTGCCTGACATGTTGTAACAGAGCGCACCGTATGCGCCGCTCACAATTCTCGACCTGGACACAGGATGCAAGCCGACGCGCAACCAATGCTCGCCTCGCTGTTGGCTGTTGCGGAACAACCCGAATCCGTACGGCGTTGCGGCGACGTCGAACCGCATGTAGAGGTTCATGGCCATGAATATGCACGCAACGAGCGCAACCGTCCTAGGCGCACTCGCCGTCCTCGCATTGAGCACCGGCACCGCGAACGCTCAAGGACAAATGAGGAGCGGCACAAACGAGCTGCACCTGTTCACCGGATACTTGTTCGGCGATGACCTGACGGATGCGCCGGTCACGCCACTCGGGCCGACACCGGAGCTCGACGACGATTGGCTGTGGGGCCTGCGTTATGGATACAACTTCAGCGAGATGTGGGGGATCGACATCTCTGCAGGCTGGTCGCCGAACTCAGCCACCAACCTTGCCGGCGGCGACATCGATCTGGATGTAACCCTGGTGGACGTCTCCGCGATCTGGCATTTCACGCCGCAGTCGCCGGTGGTGGGCTATACGCTGGCCGGCGTGGGTTACGCCTTCTCTGATCTCGACACCACGTTCCCCGCGATCGTGGATGGCGTGCCGATCCGCATCGATGACGACGACGGCTTCACGCTCAACGCCGGCATCGGCGCGAAATGGTTCGTGAGCGACACGGTGATGATTCGCGGCGAAGCGCGCTATCGCTACATCGACAAGCTGGTCGATGAGCTCGACGATTCGCTCAACACCTTCGACGTCACGCTGGGCGTCGGCTGGCAGTTCTGAGCCGCTGCGATCGTCACATTGGGCATATCCTCAGGTCGAACCGGACTAGCACCCCGGGCACGGCGCGACCTATCCTACGGCCCGCCGTGCGAGCCTCGCGCGGCTCGTCTGTCCGGTCCGCGCGAGTTGGCGCGGAGGACTGTATGGGGAAACCCGCGCCTTGACTGCCCAGCACGACGCACCCGATCCGCACGACTGGCCCGCCGTGAACGCATGGCGCAAGCGCCTGCGCCCCGAGCTCATCGAGCGCCGGCTGGCGGTGGGTCTCGCCCACCGGCGCGCCCAGGGCGAAGCCGCCAAGCGGCGTCTCCAGGCCTCGTTCGATCTGCGCCGCTGGCCGGTGCTCGGCATTTACTGGCCGTTTCGAGGCGAAATCGATGTGCGCGACATCGCCATCGCGCATATCGAGGCCGGTGGACAGGTGGCGCTGCCGGTAGTGGTCGAGAAGGCCGCACCGGTCGAGTTCCGGCGCTGGACCCCCGACACCCCGATGGAGCGCGGCGTCTGGGACATTCCGATTCCGTCCATTCGCGACGTGGTCGCGCCCGACGCCTTGCTGGTGCCGTTGCTGGGCTTCGATGGAGCCTGCTACCGCCTCGGATATGGCGGGGGCTACTATGACCGCACCCTGGCAGCGAGCGCCCCGCGACCATTCTGCATCGGCATCGGCTACGAGCACTTGCGGCTCGACAGCATCCGTCCCCAGCCGCACGACATTCCCATGGACGCGATCGTCACCGACGTTTCCTCGGCGACCCGCGCGCCATCCGGCCAAACCGATTGAGACGGCGGCGACCCGGATCGCCGCTCCTTCTGGCAAGCATCATCGACCCGGCGTGCCGTGGCCGCCGCTGCATGGCCTCGTCGCCACGTTCGCATCCGCAATGCTGTGCGCCTGCGCGACCATGGGGCCGCGCGATCCGATACAGGCGTACGTAGTCGGCGTGCAGCCGCTCGCGGGCGAAGGTCTCGAGCTGCGCATGCTGGTGCGGCTGCGGGTGCAGAACCCGAACGATACGCCCCTCGAGTATCACGGTGTGGCCATCGACATGGACGTGCAGGGCCGACGGTTCGCCAGCGGCGTGAGCGACGTGGCCGGTCGCGTGCCGCGTTTCGGGGAAACCGTGATCGAAGTGCCGGTGAGCATCTCGGCGATGCGGCTGGCGCGCAGCGCCTATGACGTGTTCGGCCCGAGCGGCAGCGGCACCCTTCACTACGAGCTCGACGGGAAGCTCGCCGGCTCCGCATTCCGGAGCGTGCGTTTCACCTCGCGGGGCGAGCTGGTGCTGCCTCACGACCTTTACGAATCCACGCAGCCAAGCCCCAAGTAGCCGCCTGCGCGAGCGCGCAGGGACCACGCCCGGCGCCCGCCACTCCCTGCAGGGCGACACTTCGCTGCGGATCGACGGCAAGATCGTCGGAGCGATGGGTTTCCGGCACGGCGGGCGGTGCCCAGGAACGAACAGGTCGCGGCGGCGGCAGTGCTGGAGAAGCAGGCGCCGCCGGGAATTTTCGAGAAGTAGGCAGCGCCGAAAGATATCGATTCAAAGGATGTCCGGCGCCCCTGCGCCGGACATCCCCCTGACCCGTCCGATTACGCGGCGGTCATGACTGCGCCATCAGAAGCGCCGCTTGACCGACACCGACCATTCACGCGGCCGGCCCGGCTGGCCTTCGACCGTTCCCTGCCCCAAGGCGAGCTTCGGGAACCGGTTGACGTAGTACTCCTTGTCGGTCAGGTTGGTCACCGCGAACGCCACCGACCAGTCGCCGTCGGCCGTGTCCCAGGTCAGGCGGGCGTTCAACAGCGACGTGGCGCCCTCGCGGCCGATGGACGTATTCTCGATGTCGTAGAAGACCTCCGACTGATAGGTCCAATCGATGCGCGGGGTGAGCTGGCCCTTGCTGAACAGGAACTCGTACTGCGCACTGGCACTCATGGTGTGCTCGGGCAGTCCGGGGTTCTGGCGGCCTTCCAGCTCGTCGTAGTCGACCTCGGCGAAGCCGTACATCGCGGTGAGCAACAGGCTGTCGATGGGCCGCGCCTCGATCTCGACCTCGATACCCTCCACCGTGGCCTCGCCCACGTTCATCGGGCGGGAGAACGGCAGACCGTCCGCGTCCACCGACTGCTCGTTGCGAATGCGATCCTGGTAGTCGCTGTAGAACAATGCGACGTTCAGGCGCAGGGTGCGGTCGAACAGCTCGGTCTTGGCGCCCAGCTCATAGCTGGTGAGCTCTTCCGGACCGAAGCTCACCAGCTGTGCCGCCGTGAACGGCCGCGGGTTGAAGCCGCCGGAACGGAACCCGGTGGCGACCTGGGTGTAGACCATGACGTCTCTGCTGAGCTTGTAGTCGAGACCGACGCGCCAGTCGGTGCGGCTGTAGGCCGCCTCGGAGGGGTCGGGGATCGTCAGGAACGGCGGATGATCGAAGTACATGATCTTGCTCTCATCCGTGTAGCGCAACCCGACGACCGCATTGAGCTCGGGCGTGATCTGGTACACACCGTGCGCGAAGATCGACTTGTTCTCGGTCTCGTAGTTGTCGTTCTGGTTGAACTCCAGCCCGGCGAGGTTCTGCTGGATCAGCCCGCCATAGTAGCTGTTGCCCTCGAAATAGAACGCACCCACGGTGTAGTCGAGGCGATCGCCAAAGGCGAGACCGGTCGCACGCAGCTCCTGCGAGAACTGGCGATGCTTGAGCAACGACATCGGGGTCTGCATCGCGAAGGGCGAGCCGTCCTGGTCATAGCTGAACTCGCCCTCGTAGGCCCGATAGGCCGTGATCGAGGTGACCGCCAGCGCGTCGGTGAGCTCGTATTCGAGCTTGAGCGAGGCGCCCCAGGATTCGACACCGCTGCGATTGGGGAAGCTGGTGCGACGCACGGGATCCGACAACGTGGCGTACGTGGTGTACAGGCTGTCGGTCAGGAAGCGCTCGTCGAACGGAATGCCGAAGTTCGGAATGTTCACGTTCTCGTTCCAGCGCGCCACGCTGGGTGCGGTGGGATCCACGTAGATGAGCTTGTTGGCCTGCAGCTCGGAGCCGTCGTTGAGATAATCGACGGCCAGGTTGGCGTCCAGCCGGTCGATACCGACATAGCGCAGCGCCACGCGCCCGCCCTGCACGCTCTCGCCGCCGAAAGTGCCGATCTTGCAACCCTCATCGAGCGAACGCATGTACGAAGGCAGGCTGCCGGCCAGATCGGGATGCGCGCACACGAAGTCGAGCTGATCCATGTAGCCCTCGCGGCTCTTCGACACACCGGAGACGCGTGCGAACAGATTGTCCGACAGGGCGAAGTCGACACCGCCGCGGAAGTCCAGCCGGTTGTACGACCCGTAGGTCAGGTCGAAGTAGCCGCTGCCGTCGCCTTCCGGCTTCTTGGCAACCATGCGCACGGCGCCGCCGATCGAGTTCTTGCCGAACAGCGTGCCTTGCGGGCCGCGCAAGACCTCCACGCGCTCGAGATCGAGCAGGTCGAACACGGAGCCGAACACCGTGGAGTGATACACGTCGTCGACGTACATGCCGACGCCGGGCTCGTAGGCAAAGTTCATGTCACCCTGACCGACGCCGCGAATGTAGGCCTGCGTGGACTTACCGAAGGCGGCGTTCGCGACACGCAGGGTCACGTTGGGCGCCGAGGAACCGACTTCGGCGATATTGGTCAGGCCGCGCGCCTCGAGCATGTCGGCCGTGACG
>QGUO01000308.1 GCA_003242495.1 Pseudomonadota bacterium
CTGCGCTGGCTCGGCCTCACGTGGGACGAAGGGCCGGACGTCGAGGGTCCGCACGCCCCTTACCGCCAGAGCGAGCGCCGCGCCATCCATGAGAAATGGCTGGGCAAGCTGTCCGCGGCGGGGCTCACGTATCCCTGCTTCTGCACGCCCCTGGAGCTCAGCATCGCGCGCAAGCAGCAGCTCACCGCCGGCAAGCCGCCGCGCTATCCGGGCACCTGTCGCGAGCTGACCGAGGCGCAGGTGGCCGAACGGCTCGCCGGCGGGCAGGCCGCCGCGATCCGCTTTCGCGTCCCGGCGGGGCGGATCGTGGAGTTCACCGACCTGGTGCATGGCCCGCAACGCTTCGCGACCGACGACATCGGCGATTTCATCATCCGGCGAACGGACGGCAGCACCGCCTTCTTTTTCTCCAATGCGATCGACGACGCGCTGATGGGTATCACCACGGTGCTGCGCGGCGACGATCACCTGGCGAACACGCCGCGTCAGATTCTGTTGCTCGAGGCCCTGCGCCTGCCGATTCCACGGTATGGACACGTGGCGCTCCTGCTCGGGATGGACGGCGCACCGCTCTCGAAGCGCCATGGGGCACTCAGTCTCGGGGACTTGCGTCGTCGTGGCTATCTGCCGGCCGCCATACGCAATCATCTGCTGCGGCTCGGTCATACCTGCAGCACCGACCGTTGGCTCGACGATGCGGCCATGCTGGAGGAGTTCGATCTCGCGCGGCTGGGTCGCGCCCCCGCGCGCTTCGACGAGGTGCAATTGCGCCACTGGCAGAAAGAGGGCGTGGCACAGCTCTCGGAGGATGAGTTCCGCGCCTGGGTCGCGGCCGATGTGCCGGCCGGCCTGCCGCAGGACGACGTGGCGGCGTTTTGTCGTGCCATCCGCGGCAACGTGGAATTCCCGGGCGACGCACGGCTCTGGGCCGAAGTGGTGTTCGGCACGCTGCCGCCGCTGGCCGCGGAGGCCGAGACGACGGTGCGCGAGGCCGGCGCCGAGTTCTTCGCGACTGCCGCCGAGGTCCTCGACGGCGCAGCGGACTTCAAGTCCGCGGTGCGTCAGATCGGCCAGCGTACCGCGCGCAAGGGGCCGGCGCTCTACATGCCGTTGCGCGCCGCGCTCACCGGGCTGTTGCATGGGCCGGAGCTCGGCCCGCTGCTCGCGCTGTTGCCGCAACGCGAGGTGCGCGCGCGCCTCGAACGGGCACGTTCGCTCGCTCAGGCGTGAGCGCCGCTGCGACGGCGGGCCGCGTTGCGCGGCCCGGTGCCGCGTGAGACCCTCATTTCATCGAATCGAGCCGACCGAATCATGGTGCAGATCTTCAATTCACTGACGGGTCGCAAGGAAGCGCTGGAACCGATCGAGCCGGGCGTCGTGCGCATGTACGTGTGCGGCGATACCGTCTACGACTTCTGCCACATCGGCCATGCGCGCTCGAAAGTCGCCTTCGACATCGTGCGCCGTTATCTCGAGTACCGTGGCCTGCGGGTGGTGTTCGTGCGCAACATCACCGACATCGATGACAAGATCATCAAGCGCGCCGCCGAGAACGGCGAACCGGTCGAGACGCTCACCGCGCGCTTCATCCAGGCCATGCACGAGGATTACGACCGTCTGGGGATCCTCAGGCCCGACCACGAGCCGCGCGCCACGCAGCACATACCCGGCATCATCGCCATGATCGGCGCCTTGATCGACAAGGGCCTTGCCTATGTCGCCGAGAACGGCGATGTCATGTACTCGGTGAGCAAGTTCCCCGGTTATGGCCGCCTCTCGGGCAAGCGTCTGAGCGACCTGCGGGCCGGGGCGCGCGTGGACGTGGACGAGGCCAAGCGCGATCCGCTCGATTTCGTGCTGTGGAAGCGCGCCAAGCCGGGCGAGCCACACTGGCCGTCGCCATGGGGCGAGGGCCGGCCGGGCTGGCACATCGAGTGCTCGGCCATGTCCTACGACATCCTCGGGCCGCGCTTCGACATTCACGGCGGCGGGCTCGATCTGAAGTTTCCGCACCACGAGAACGAGATCGCGCAGTCCTGTGGCGCAGGCCACGAGTTCGCGCGCATCTGGATGCACAACGGCTTCGTCAACGTCGACGACGAGAAGATGTCGAAGTCGCTGGGCAATTTCTTTCGCATTCGCGACGTGATCGGCGAGCCCGGCGCCAGCGGGCCGCAGGTGGTGCGCGATCCGGAGGTGCTGCGCTTCTTCCTCGCCTCGAGCCACTATCGCGGCCCGATCAACTATTCGCTCGAGCAGATCGAGCAGGCGGATGCGGCGCTGCTGCGCCTGTACACGGCGCTGCGCGATACGCCCGCGGCCGAACCGACGACCGGCGCCGCGCCCGCGAGCGATGCGGCTGCGCAGTTCGCCGCGGCGATGGACGATGACTTCAACACGCCGGAGGCGCTCGCGGTGCTGCAAGGTCTTGCGACCGAGCTCAATCGCGCCAAGGCGGCCGGGGACGGCGCGCGGAGCGCGCGCCTGGCCGGCGAGCTGCGTCATCTCGGCGGCGTGCTCGGCCTGCTGCAGCAGCCGCCGGAGCAGTTCTTGAGGAAGCAACGCAGGCAGCCGCAAGCCGCAGCGAGTCACCGCGAATCTGCCGCGCAGGATGCTGCGCCGGCGCCGTCACTGTCGGAAGCAGAGATCGAGGCGCTGGTGGCAGAGCGCGCTGCCGCGCGCAAGGCGAAGAACTTCCAGGAATCCGATCGCATCCGCGACGTGCTGGCGCGCGCCGGCATCCAGCTCGAAGACAAGCCGGACGGAACCACGTACTGGCGCCGCACGTAAGTCACCAGCCTGCAGGCGGTCCGGGCCTCTCCTCACACGAACGACTGCCGGGGAGATGCCAGCTGCGATGCGGCAGTGGATGTACATTTCGATTCCGGGCATTCTGCTTGGCGCGCTGCTGTTCGCAGCCTCCCTGAGTCCCAGCCTGGTGCCCCGTCCGCCCACCGTGCAGGGGCTGGTATCCGGCGTTGCCCTGGCGGCCGGCTATGCCATCGGCGCCTTGCTGCGCTGGCTCTGGGGTTATCTCGAATTGCCTGAGCTGCGTGGCCGCAATGCGCGCATCGTGACGAGCGCCGCCGCGACCGTGTGTGCGGTCATTGCGCTCACGTTTCTGTGGCGGGCCTCGACCTGGCAGAACGCGATCCGCGCCTTGATGGACCTCGAGCCCGTGGACGGTACCCGTCCGTTCGTGGTCGCGCTGATCGCCGTGCTGGTGTTCGGCGCGCTGCTCGCCGCCGGCAAGGTCTTCCGCATGACCATCGCGCTGCTCGCGCGCTGGCTCGAGCGCTATGTCCCGCGGCGGGTATCGCGGGTCTGCGGCCTGCTGGCGGCGGCGTTCCTGTTCTGGTCGCTCATCGACGGAGTGTTGTTCCACGCCGCCTTGCGCAGCGCGGATGCCTCGTACAGTCAGGTCGATGCACTCATGGACGACGACGTGTCGATACCCGCCGACCCGCTCAAGCCCGGCGGACCGGGTTCGCTCCTCGCCTGGAAGGATCTCGGGCGGGCAGGGCGGCGCTTCGTGGCATCCGGTCCGAGCGCCAAGGAGCTCAGCGAATTCCTCGGCACGAGCGCGCCCGAGCCCATCCGGGTGTATGTGGGACTGAACTGTGCCGCGACGATCGAGGCGCGGGCGCGGCTCGCGCTCGAGGAGCTGGTGCGTGTCGGCGGATTCGAGCGTTCGGTGCTCATCGTGGTGACGCCGACCGGGACCGGCTGGATCGATCCGAAGGCGCTCGACACGGTCGAGTACCTGCACCGCGGCGACATCGCCAGCGTGGCCGTGCAGTACTCGTATCTGCCCAGTCCGCTCTCGCTCATCGCCGAGCCTCACTACGGCGTCGAGACCGCGGTCGCACTCTTCCGGGAAATTTACGGTCACTGGCGGCAGCTGCCCGCGGACCGGCGCCCTCGGCTGTACCTGCATGGCCTGAGCCTGGGGGCGCTCAACTCGACGCTGTCCTTCGACATCCTGGACGTGCTCAGCCAGCCGTTTCAGGGGGCGCTATGGAGCGGGCCGCCGTTTCGCAGCGGGCTGTGGCGTACGCTCACCGCCCGGCGCAACCCGGACTCGCCGGCGTGGCTGCCGCGCGTGGGCGACGGTTCCATCGTCCGGTTCACCAACCAGGAGAACCACCTCGCCGCGCCGACGCCCTGGGGCGTGACACGCATCATTTTTTTGCAGTATGCGAGTGATCCCATCACCTTCTTCGAGCCGGCGGCGCTGTACCGCGAGCCGGCGTGGATGGCCGAGCCCCGCGGGCCCGACGTCTCGCCGCAGCTGCGCTGGTATCCCATCGTCACCATGCTGCAGCTCGCGGCGGACATGGTGGCGGGGGACGTGGCCCCTGAGGGCTATGGACATGACTACGCGCCGGAGGACTACATCGATGCGTGGCTCGCGCTGACCGACCCGCCATCGTGGAGCGGCGAGGAGATCGAGCGCCTCAAGGCGCATTACGCACGGGTACGACGGCACTGAATGCAGCACGCGGGTCGGTGGCTCGCTGGCGGCGACGCCCGCTCGCACAAAGGCGCCCGTGCACGGACCGGCCGCTGCGCGAAAGGCAACGCGTGTCGAGGAACTTTCGGAAGGAGCGCGTGCTTACCGAAACCGGCGCGTGCTCGAGGGCACGCCCAGGCATTCGCGGCACGAGGCGTACCGCCGCGCGCTCGCGCCGCGTTCGATAGCGGTCGATGCGGAGAGCGCTCGTGAGTTACTCAAGTCATGCCGGCGAGACCAGGCCGGGAGATTTCGGGACGGCTGTCGCGGAAGTCCGCAGCAAGTGGGGGTGGTTCGTCGCACTCGGGGCGGTGCTGCTGATCCTGGGGCTGATCGCCTTCGGCAACGTGCTGTTCGCCACCCTGGTATCCGTGCTGTATATCGGGATCATGATGACCATTGCCGGGGTCGCGCACATCTTCGAAGCCTTTCAGGTCAGACGCTGGGGGCCGTTCTT
>QGUO01000309.1 GCA_003242495.1 Pseudomonadota bacterium
TTGCTTTTTCTGGGAGAGGTCTAGTTTGTTTAAGAGACAGCCCGGGGGGGGGACGAAAAAACCCGGGGCCCCGCCCGGCCAGCGCCGCCAGCGCGGCGGCCACGGCCAGCACCTCGGCGCGCGCGGCGGCACGCGACAGCGTCCAGGGGTGGCGATGACTGAAGGTGTGATTGCCGACCTCGTGGCCTTCGGCGAGCATCCGGCGCAGGAGCTCGGGCGCACGCTGCGCCTGCCGCCCGATGACGAAGAACGTGGCCGATGCCTGTGCCGCCGCCAGCGCGTCGAGCACCCGCGGCGTCCACTGGCGATCCGGACCGTCGTCGAAGGTCAGGTGCACGAGGTGGGCGGTCATCGCTGCGCGCGTCACGTCGACAAGGGGGTCGGGCGCCGGGTGGCGCGGTCGATGCCCCCGTCGCCTGCCGGCTCGGGCTTGAGCTTGCCGAGATTGCGCGTGAGGGCGGTGCGCGTCAGCCAGTAGATGCGCGGCTCGCCCCGGACACGGGCCCGCGTCTGTGCGGCGGGGGCGAAGGCCCACATGAGCAGCCGGAAGTGCCCGGCCAGCAGCCACTTGCGCCATCCCGACGGCAAGGGCCTGCTCTCGAAACCGACCACCCGGCCATGGTCGGGAATCCAGGTGACGCCCTGGAAGACCTCTATGTCCCGGAAGGCAGGATCGCGGCTTGCACACTCGGCCAACTGACGCAGCGACTGGCGCATCAGCTTCGCGAACCGAAACCCCGTGCGCTGCAGGGAACCCTCGCCGATGGCCGCGATCTGCGCATTGTTGAAGTGCAGCCGCCCGATGGGGGCGCGGTCCTGCAGAACGGTGCCATCCTCGAAGCGCAGCGCCGGCCCCCGATAGCGAACCCGACCGAGGTGCAGCACCGGCCCGAGTGAGCGCAGGCCGTACCAACGGTAATACCAGCGATCCACCCGCTCCAGTGCCGTCCGCACCAGCCGTCGCGCATGCTCCACCTCGCCCCTCGCCTCTCAGCTGCCGAACGCGGCGACCAGCGTATCGCGTCGGTAGCGCGCCGCAAGCTCCAGCGCGAGATCGGCCACGCGCTGCGCGCCGTCACGCCGGCCGAGCAGCCACGCGCGACGTTGCAATTGCGCCAGGTGCGCGCGGTCGGCGGCGAGCGCCGCGACGCGCCCGGGCAGCTCACCGTCGGTGACCAGCGCGCCGAGGCCGCGGCGCTCGAGGAAGTCCACGTTGAACCCTTCCTGACCACCCAGCGAACGGGTGGCCAGCAGCGGGCGGCCGCACGCCAGTGCCTCGGCCACGGTCACGCCGCCGGGCTTGCCGACGACGAGGTCCGCGGCGCGGATGAACACGTGCATGCGCTCGGTCCAGTCCGAGACGTACAGACGCGAATGGCGCGCGGCCATCGCGCGCAGCGTGGCATGGGCGGCGGAATTGCGTCCCGACACGATGACCAGGCGCAGACTCTGCTGTGCTTCGAGCAGGCGCGCGGCCACACTGTCCACGTTCAGACCGAGCCCGCCGCCGAGCACCAGGATGGTCGGCTCGTCCAGCGGCAGACCGAGCTCGCGGCGCGCCTGCACCTGCGAGGGCGGCGGGCTGAAGCCGGGCATGAGCGGCACGCCGGTGGCCAGCACCGCGGTCAGCGAGTAGCGGTCGGCCATTTCCGCGGCGATTTCGTCGTGCGGCACACAGTAGCGCGTGATGCCGGGTTGCACCCAGAAGTCATGCACGCCGTAATCGGTCACCACGCCCACCATCGGCGTCGGCAGCAGCCGCTGCTGCTTGAGATACGAGACCATGGCGGCCGGAATCATCTGGGTGCTGACGATGACGTCGGGCGCGAATTCGCGAATGCGCGGCTCGAGGCGCCGGATGAGGCGCTGCCATGCCCACTTCATCAATGCCAGGCGTGCGCGGGCACCGTTGCCGGCCAGGCTGTCGCCATCGAACCGCAACGCCGTGCACAACAGCGGCAGCAGCATGCGATCCGAGGCGTAGCGTCGCTCGCGTGGTCCCTGCCCCTCGGCCTCGAGCGCAAGCCCGGAAATCAGCTCCAGCACTTCCAGCACTTCCGGCGGGGGGCCATCCTCGCTTTCGAGGATCTGCCGCCAGGTGTGCTGGTCGAGTCGATACAGCCGCTCGTAAAGCTCGGGGTACTCCTGCACCAAGCGCAGGTACGTGCGATGTACGACCGCGGCCACGGCACTGTTCATGAGCGACCACAGGTCGATGACCTTGACCGTGGCGCCGCGCTCGATCGCCGCGGCCTGGACGGCCTCGGCCGCGCGCACATGTCCGAGTCCGAGTCCGGAGGTCAGCAACAGCATGCGCGGCTGCACGCGCTCGAGCATCGCGAAGGACGCGACATGCTCCGGCGTATTGCGAACGCCGCCTGTCGTGCTCGATCCAGAAACGTGTTCGGCGTTGTTTGGCATTCGTTGTTGCTCGGCTCGTCCCTGCCAACCCGGCGCTCCGCGAGTAAGAGCTGCGACGAGAATGCCTCGCGCGGCGCTCGGGTTCCGGCACTGTTGCGGACGAGCTGCAATCGATCATCGCCAAGGCGCTGGCCGACGGCCATCCGGAGGTTCCGCAGGCGGCGACCACCGGCGACGCAACGGAACCCCGCGACGCGGCCGTGGGTTGCAGGGAGCGATCATTGCCCGGCGGCTGCACGCCGCTGTATGACCATGGCAAGGCGCGCCACCCATGGCGCGCCCATGCTCGACCGACCGCACCGACGGCGGTTGGCCTGACGCTGTGCTCGACAGCGTTTCACTCCGCTGCGTCCCCTGGTGTGGATCGAACCGACCCACCGGCGGTATTCTCATGAGAGCGGAGTGCGGGCGCCCGCCCGAAGAACGAGAGGGGCAATCGATGTTCGTGCATGCTCTGGTCCTTCGCAGCGCCGCCGTGGCT
Organism: Pseudomonadota bacterium; assembly: GCA_003242495.1. Taxonomy (GTDB): domain Bacteria; phylum Pseudomonadota; class Gammaproteobacteria; order Steroidobacterales; family Steroidobacteraceae; genus Steroidobacter. The sequence continues at coordinate 2,903 of QGUO01000309.1, forward strand.
TGTGCGGCCACGCTGCTGGTTGCCGCCGCCTGTGCCCAAAGCGGCGTCAGCGCGCCCAGTCGCGAGGATTGCTTGGCGGAATTCACGCCACAAACCGGGCAGCCTGGCAAGGATGTCATCTGGGTCCCGACCAACGACAGGCTGGTCACCCGCATGCTGCAGATGGCCAAGACCACGCCGCAGGACATCGTTTACGACCTGGGCGCAGGCGACGGCAAGATCGCCATTGCGGCGGCCAAGGAGTTCGGCGCCACGGCGGTCGGCGTCGAGTACAACCCCGACATGGCCAAGCTCGGGCAGTGCTACGCCCGCGCCGAGGGCGTGGCCGACAAGGTGAAGATCATCCAGGGCGACATCTTCGAAACCGATTTCAGCGACGCGACCGTCGTCACGCTGTATCTGCTGCCCGATCTCAATCTCAAGCTGCGACCCACCCTGCTCGAGATGAAGCCGGGCACGCGCGTGGTGTCGCATTCCTTCATGATGGGCGAATGGGAGCCGGACGAGCGCTCCATGACCCAGGACGGCAGCGCCTATCTGTGGATCGTGCCGGCCGAGGTCCAGGGCGCCTGGACATTCCGCGAGCGCGATGGAACCGATGCCTTCGGCATTGTCTTCGAGCAGGCCTTCCAGCATGTCACGGGCACCGTGGGCACGGGTCCCAGCGCGACCCTGATCGCCGACGGACGGCTCACCGGGTCCGAAATCGAGTTTTCGCTCCAACGCAACGGGCGCACGGCCAAAGCACGCGGCCAAGTGCATGACGATCGCATCGACCTCACCGTCACGGAAGGCAGCCGCGAGGTCGTCTACATCGGCACGCGATCATAGCGCCGACGCATCACCACGAGGCTGACCATCGACATGACCACGACCGCGGCGCGCCCGGCGGCAGCGCCCCATCCGACCCTGAGCGTCTGGGATGCCATCATGATCACGCTGGGCATCGTGATCGGCGCCGGCATCTTCCGGACACCGGCGGAAGTGGCCGGCATCGCCGGCTCGCCGCTTGCCATGATGGCCATCTGGGTCGGCGGCGGCATACTTTCGTTGATCGGCGCGCTCACCTACGCAGAGCTCGCCAGCACCTATCCGAGCGCCGGCGGCGATTACAGCTTTCTGACCCGCGCCTACGGCCGGCACGTGAGCTTCTTCTTCGCCTGGGCGCGCAGCACGGTGATCGTCACGGGCTCACTGGCGCTGCTCGGCTTCGTGGTCGGCGACTACCTGTCGCGCATCCTGCACCTCGGCCCGTATTCCTCGGCGATCTACGCCGGCATCGCCGTCGTGGCGCTCACCGCCATGAATCTCGCGGGGCTCAGGCAATCGGCGCGCACCCAGACCGTGCTCACGGTGATCGAGGTCATCGGCGTGCTGCTGGTGGCCGTGGCCGCGCTCACCCTGGGGCCGGGCGAAGCACCCGCCGCGACACCCGCGGACACCGGGCTCTCGCCGGGTGCGCTGGGGCTCGCGCTGGTGTTCGTGCTGCTGACCTACGGCGGCTGGAACGAAGTGGCCTATGTCTCGGCGGAGATCAAGGGCGGCGCACGCGCCATCGTGCGGATGCTCACGCTGTCGATCGCGACCATCACCGCGATCTACGTGGTGTTCGTCGGCAGCCTGCTGTACGGCCTGGGTTTCGACGAGCTGCGCAACAGCGAAGCCGTGGGCGCCACCGTCATGGCACGCGCGCTGGGGCCGGCCGGCTTGGGCTTCATCAGCATGGCCATCGCCGTGGCGGCGCTCGCCTCCATGAACGCCACCATGCTGGCCGGTGCACGCAGCAATTACGCCGTGGCCCATGATTGGCCGCTGCTCGGCTTCATGCGGGGCTGGCAGGACGAGCGCAACACACCGGCCATGGGATTCATCGTCCAGGGCGCGATCGCGCTGGGCCTGATCGTCTTCGGCGCCTTCGAGACCGACGGTTTCTCGACCATGGTGGAATTCACCGCGCCGGTTTTCTGGTTCTTCTTCATGCTCACCGGCCTCGCATTGTTCGTGCTGCGCCGGAAAGATCCGGATACCCCGCGCCCCTTCAAGGTGCCGCTCTACCCGGTGC
>QGUO01000310.1 GCA_003242495.1 Pseudomonadota bacterium
GCGCACGATGTCCTCGATGTCTAGGTATGCCTCGATGGGTCCCTTGCCGGCGCCGACCAGATAGCTCTCGTCGGCCTTCATCCGGTGCAGGGAGAAGCGATCCTCGCGCGAATAGATCGCCACCGTGCCGATACCCAGCTCGGCGGCCGAGCGGAAGACCCGGATCGCGATCTCGCCGCGGTTGGCGACGAGCAGGCGCCTGATTGCGACGGAGGCCATGGGCGGATCTTAGCCCAGCGGCCCCCGTTTGGAATGATCGGAATGAGGGCGGCTTGCGGGTCTCAGGCCTGCTCAGCTTGCCTCGGCTGTCCGCCGGAACGCACCCGTCGACATCCGGGCGTACTCCTTGTCCATCACCACCAGCCGATTGCGCCCCAGTTCCTTGGCCTCGTAAAGGGCCTCGTCGGCGAGCTGGATGAACCCGAAGCGCGTGCGCGCCACATTCGGCTCGATGCAGGCCGCGCCAATGCTGACCGTGACCCGCCCCCCGGCAATGCTCGAGGCGGCATGCTCCAGCCCCAGCGCCTCGATCTCCCGCTGGATGCGCCGCGCGGTCTGCTCCACGTGATTGCGGTCCGCGTCGTACAGCACCACGGCAAATTCCTCACCCCCATAACGGGCCGCGATATCGAGCGGACGGCGCGCGACGGCCGCCAGGCACGCGGCCACTTTCTTCAGGCACTCGTCGCCGGCCTGGTGGCCGTAGTGGTCGTTGTAGGCCTTGAAGTGATCGATGTCGATGAGCAGCAGGGCCAGCTCCGTACGGTTGCGCGCAGCCTGATGCCAGACCCGATCCATGTGCTCGTCGAACAACCGCCGGTTGTAGATACCCGTCAATCCGTCACGATTTGCGACCTCGGTCAGCAGGCGCGCCTCGAGGAAGTTGGTGCGACTGGCGAACTCCAGCCGGTAGCACACGATGGCGCCGATGATGTTGGCGAACGCCAGGAGCACGGAGGAGATCAGCAGGTAGCTCCATGAAAGCCCCGCGGCGAGTGTCGCGACGAGGTGCACCATCTGCAGGGGCAGCGCCGAGCGCAGCGCCGGGTAGAAGCGCAGACCGAGCATCAGATAGATGTAGAACGTGGCGATCACCACCGTCGAGAGCATGCCCGCGCCATGCAGTGCGGCTTGCACTTCGAGGAGCACGACCATCGCTCCGAAAAGCGGCGCGCCAACCTGCGCCGCCACGGGATAGAACCGATAGAGTGGCGTATAGACCATGACGAGCACGACGGCGAGGAAAGGCAGGAAGGGCAGCAAGTGCATCAGCCCGACGCCATCGGCATGCAGGGGCGGCCCGAGAACGTAGCCGAGCGCCGAGAAGCTGGTCACGAAGACCACTGCGAGCCACAAATTGCGCCGCACCTCGACGGCGACGCGCCCATGGTGGACCTGGCGGAATTCGCGCTCCAGCGACGGCTCGAAGCGAAGCCACGGGAAGCCGCGGGCAAGCTGCGCGGCATATGGCGATTCCGGGGTCACCGCCTGCTCGGGCGGCTCGCCGGACCGGTCCTCGACCGGATGGCTGGACGACACGGTGTTTCGACTCGCAGACGAGATAGGGCGGTCCCGGCACTCCGCCGTGAGGCGGCGCTCAGCCCGCGCCGGGCGGGTTCCGCCGCCGCTCGCGTGCTTCCTTGATGAACCTGCGCCACACCTCGTAGGCGTCCCATCCGTCCGTCGCCTCCAGGGAGCGGGTTCCGGCGCACGCGCCGGGGTCTTCGGCACGCCTCGCGCCGTCGGAGCGGCGATCGCCGGCCGGCGCTTGCGACGCCGCGTCGGGTGGCATGGAAGTGCTGCTCATGGAAGTCCTGGATGTCGCCATCTGCGGGCCAATCTCGAGCAAGGAACGTCGCGGCATGAGCGGAGGGCAGGAAGGCAGGGTGGCCGCAGGCTCAGCGCTGCCGGTCGCCACAGACCGCCGCACCAGGGCACCAGGCTCCGCTGATCGGGCAGTCTAGGGAGGGCGAAATTCGAATAACGGGCGCAGTTCGCATTCTTTTCACGACGCAGTTCTCATTTTCATGCCAATCATCCGCGGACCGAAGCGGTTCGGCGGCAATCGCCTCCCCTCCGCAGGCAAGAGGTGCGCATTATGGCAAATGTTCAGCCTGCGCGACTGAAATACTGCGCCAGGTACTCGTCGAACGACATTCGGTCGGCCCGCTCGATGGCCTCCTGACGGGCATGCGACTCGGCAGCCTCCGCGGCAAAGGCTTCCATGCGCTGCGCATCGGGCGAATACAAGTCGAGGAAGTACGCCTTGTGCAGCCGGGACATGCGGAGCGTGGATTGCGCGAACGACTCCCCGCTCGCCTCGAGCTCCGCCAAATAGCGCGCCGACGGCGTGAGCGCCACGTCATGGATTTTCGCTTCCTGCAGCTCGAGCGCCGCGCCGTAGGGACGCTGCGCGTCACCCTCGTCGAGCAACTCGCAGATGCCGCGCATGGAATCGATCAGCTCCAGTGCCCATTGCCGCAAATCCACCAAGCGATGGTGACGCTTGAGCTTCAGCCCCGGTTCCCGTCCGCGCTGCGCGACGATCGCATGGTTCTCGTCGAGATCGACCTGCTCACTGGCCCCGATGGGCGCGCTTTCTTTCAGGATGCACAACGCCGCGAACGCTTCGATGAAGCGCAGCTTGTGCTGGTTCACCCCCACCGGGTCGAAGGAGCTCACGTCGAGCGCGCGGAATTCCACGTACTCCACACCGCCACGCAGCAAGGCCTGCGTCGGATGCTCCCCCGAGTGCGTCACGCGCTTCGGCCGAATGGAGCTGTAGTACTCGTTCTCGATCTGCAGCAGATTGGCATTGAGCTGGCGGTACTCGCCGTTCACCTTCACGCCGATCTGCTGGTACTCCGGGTGAGGCGTGCTGACTGCGGCGGACAGGTCGCGCACGTACTCCTCCAGGCTGTTCATGGAGATATGCACGTCGGCCTGGCTCTTGTTGCGATAACCCAGGTCGCTCATGCGCAGGGAGGTGGCGTACGGCTCGTACAGCGTGCCGGGCGAAAGCTCCCGCAACGTGTGCGGACGGCCGGCCACGAAGGAACTGCACAGCGCGGGCGAATTACCGAACAGATACAGAATGAGCCAGCCGTAGCGGCGATAATTGCGCAGCAGCGCGAAATAGCGCTCGGAAATGAAGTCCTGCGAGCAGTCGTGGCGGCGGTGCGCCTCGGCGAGCACCGGCCAGAACTTCGCGGGGAAGGAATAGTTGAAGTGCACGCCGGCGATGGCTTGCATGGTCCGCCCGTAACGGTAGCCAAGCCCTATCCGGTAGACCTCCTTCATGCGGCCGATGTTCGAACGGCCGTAGTGCGCGACAGGAATGCTGTCATCGCCGTGCAAGATGCAGGGCATGCTGGTCGCCCACAACAGCTCCTCGCCAAGGTGCCGGTAGACGAACTGGTGCAGATCGCACAGGAACTGCAACAGCTGCCAGGACTCGGCGAACGCCGGCGTCACCAGCTCGATCAGCGCCTCGGAGTAGTCGGTGGTGATGTACTCGTTGGTGAGCGTCGAACCCAGTGCCGGCGGGTGCGGGGTCTGCGCGAGCGTGCCGTCGGGCGTGACGCGCAGCGCCTCGCGCTCGACGCCCTTGAGCCCGCCCTGAAGAACGCCCCGCTCGCGTGCGTTCACGAGTGTCGCCAGGCGCCGCTCGAAGGCGCGATCGATACCGAAGTCGCTCATGAGATCGTCAGAACCGGATGCGGCCGAGCAGCATGTCGCGGAACATGACGAAGTCGCCCGCGAGGCTGTACCAGGGATGGGAGAACGTCGCCGGCCGGTTCTTTTCGAACACGAAGTGGCCAATCCAGGCGAGACCGTACGCGGTCACGGGAGCGGCCGCGAGCAAGGCCCAGCTGCGGCACGCGGCCGCGGCCAGGAGCAAGACGCTTGCGCTGCCTGTGCCGAGAAAATGCAGCCGCCGGCAGGTCCGATCACGGTGCTCGGAGAGGTAGTACGGATAGAAGTCCGCGAAACCCGTGAAATGGCGCTGTTCGGCGGAAGGCGCGGACTGGCTCATGGTGCTCGATAGACTCGGGTCGAAGGCTGCGCGGTCAAAGGCCTGGCAGGCGTCCCAGGTTGCCCCGTCCCGTGACTCCCGGCTTCCTCCCTCACGATTCGCGGCAGGTATCGCCCCTAAGTTTCGGGGAGCGCGAGGAGGGGCGTCAAGCAGGGCTCCCGGGCGACTGGCCGCCAGCAGGCTGCCTGCCGGCGAGTTCCCGAGCCGCGACCGTGCTTTCGAGGGCGGATTCATTGGACATTCATCGGGAACAGCGCAGTATGATCCCCATGCGCCTGAATCCCATCGTACTGGCAGGGCTTCTGATGGCGGTCGCGCTCGCTCCGGCGGCCCGCGCCGATGCCATGCGCTGCGGACAGAATCTGGTCCGCGACGGCGATCCGCAATCCAAGGTGCTTGCCTTGTGCGGGGAGCCCTCGGGCGTTCAGCGCCGCACCGTCCTGCGCCGGCCGTATTTCGATCTCCAGGGTCGCTTCGTGTACTTCGGGGACGGCCTGGTGGAGGTGCCGGTGGAAATCTGGACATACAACCTGGGCCCGCAGAAGCTGATACGCCGCGTGCGTTTCGTGGACGGCATCGTCGATGCCATCGAGACGCTCGGACACGGCTACCGGGAGTACTAGTCGCAGCGCCGTGCCTCCGCGGCAGCCGGCAACCGGATTCCCGCATCGTCGCGGGCACGGGCACACCCTCGATGTCAGGCAGGCGCGATCGACCACCATTCAGGCGCCCGGCACACCATCCGGTGCCACGGCCGTCGCCCGGCCCGCCTCGCGCGCCCGCACCGCTCTCGCGCTGGTGACCCGGTACCTCGTCAGCAGCAGCGCCGCGGCCGCCGTGAGGCCCGCCGTCAAGCCGAGCCACACGTAGACCGGCCCCCTGCCCTGCAGCACCCCGAACACATAGGCCAGCGAAAACCCGATGAC
>QGUO01000311.1 GCA_003242495.1 Pseudomonadota bacterium
GCGCCGCGTGGCCGACCCGCCGTCATGGCGGGCGGTCGCGCCGCCGCGGCCGTGCATGGAAGAAGCGGCCGCGGACGTTTGCGCAAGCCGAATGCACGAACGTCGCGGGCGCTGATGACGGAGCGGCAGCGCGTGCTGCCCGGCGCCTCAGGCGCCGATGGCTTTTTCCAGCTCGGGCAGGATGGTGAACAGGTCGCCCACCAGGCCGATGTCGGCGACCTCGAAGATCGGCGCCTCCGGGTCCTTGTTGATGGCCACGATGGTGCCGGCATCCTTGATGCCGGTGAGGTGCTGGATGGCGCCCGAGATGCCGATGGCGATGTACAGCTCCGGCGCAATGATCTTGCCGGTCTGGCCGACCTGCAGATCGTTGGGCGCATAGCCCGCATCCACGGCCGCACGCGAGGCGCCCACGGCGGCGCCGAGCTTGTCGGCGAGCCGATGAACCATCTGGAAGTTCTCCGCGCTGCCCAGTGCCCGACCGCCGGAGACGACGCGCGTCGCCGTCTGCAGGTCGGGGCGGCCGGTGGTCGGCGCCGAGCGCTCCACGAACCGCGTATGGGTCGGCAGCTCGACGCTGACCGAGGCCGATTCGACCGGCGCGGGAGCCTGTCCCGACTCTCGCTGGGGAGCGGCACTGAACGAGGCGGTGCGCACCGTGGCCACCAGGATCCGGTCCTCGGGTGCCTCCACCGTGACCACGGCGTTGCCCGCGTACACCGGCCGGCGGAAACGCCACGGCGACTCGACGACCATGATGTCGCTGAGCTGGCCGACGCCGAGCAGGGCGGCGACACGCGGCATCAGGTCCTTGCCGAAGGTGGTCGAGGGCCCGAACACATGCGTATAGCCCTTGGCGAGCTCGGCCACCTGGGGGGCGAGCACCGCGGCGAGCGGCTCGGCGTTGGCGGCGTTCTCCACCCGGAGGACGCGCGTCACGCCCGCCAGCGCCGCCGCCTCGGCGGCGAGCTGGGCCGCATCCCGTGCGAACACGGCGACATCGATCTGCGCACCCTCGATCTGGGCGGCGCAGGTGACGCACTTCGCCGTGGCCTGGTTGAGCTTGCCGCCGGCATGCTCGGCAACGATGAGAATCTTCGCCATTACAACAGCCCCTTGGTCTTGAGCGCGTTCACCAGCTCGGCCACGTCCTTCACCATCGTGCCCTTCTCGCGCGCTGCCGGGGGCTCGTACTTGAGGGTGCGGAACTGCGGCGTGGTGTCCACGCCGAGATCGGCGAGCGCCAGCGTGTCGAGCGGCTTTTTCTTCGCCTTCATGATTTCCGGCAGCTTCACGTAGCGCGGCTCGTTCAGGCGCAGGTCAGCGGTGAACACCGCGGGCAGGTCGACCTCGATGGTCTCGAGCCCGGCATCCACCTCGCGCGTGACACGCGCCCGGGTGCCGTCGAGCTCGATCTTCGAGGCAAAGGTCGCCTGCGGACGGTTCCAGAGGGCGGCCAGCATCTGACCGGTCTGGTTGTTGTCGTCGTCGATGCCCTGCTTGCCGAACAGCACGATGGCCGGATCCTCCTTCTCGATGAGCTTCAGGAAGATGCGCGCGGCGGCCAGCGGCTCGGGCGCGGTGTCGGTCTGCACGAGAATCGCCCGGTCGGCGCCCATGGCGAGACCCGTGCGCAGCTGCTGCTGGGTCTCCGCCGGGCCGATGCTCGCCACGACGATCTCGCTCGCGCCGCCTTTTTCTTTGATGCGCAGCGCCTCCTCGAGGGCGATCTCGTCGAAGGGATTGATGCTCATCTTCACGCCGTCGGTCACGATGCCCGAGCCGTCGGGCTTGACGCGCACGCGCACGTTGGCGTCGACGACGCGCTTGAGGCCAACCAGAATCTTGCTCACGCGAGGCTCCAATCGTAGATACGCGGGGGAACGCGGCTGCGACACGGCGCGGCCCGCCGGGCAGCGGCGGGGCACGCTAGCGAATCGAGCAGGAAGAGTCAAACCGTCCCCGGGCGCATGCCTGGCGCCATCGGTGACGCGCAGCACGGTTCGCTCCAGGGGCTCGGGTACACTTGCCGGCCGATCCGATCCGAGCACCCGACCTGTCACCGTCATGCCCGACGCCCTCGCGCCCCGATTGAAGCTCGGCGTGCTCACGCCGGCCACCAACACCATCGTGCAGCCCGAGTTCGACGCGATGCGGCCGCGCGGCGTCACCAATCAGCTCACGCGGGTGCTGATCCCCGACACGCCCGTGGCCAGCGAGCAGGAGTTCGCGGCGATGATGGCGGCGGTGCGTGATTCGATCGAGCGTTGTGTCGACACCCTCATGGCCTGCTCGCCGGCCGCCATCGTCATGGGCATGTCGGCGGAGACGTTCTGGGACGGCCTGATGGACCCCAGTGCCCTGCAGGCGCACCTCGAGGCACGCGCCCAGGTGCGGGTGATCCTGGGTTTCCACGCCTGCCGGGCCGCCATCCAGCGCTACGGGGCTGTGCGGCGCATCAGCCTGATCACCCCTTACATGCCGTCGGGGGATGCCCAGGTGCGCCGCATGTTCACCGACTGCGGCTACGAAGTGGTGAACCTGCTCGGCCTGAAGTCGAACAGCCCGTTGTTGATGGCACACGAGTCGCCGGAGCGGCTGCGCCGTGCGGTGCGCGAGGTCGACGATCCGAGCGTGGAGCTCATCATGCAGGTGGGCACCAATCTCGCGTTCTCGCAGGTGGCCGCCGAGGCGGAGCGCTGGCTGGACAAGCCGGTCTTGGCCGTCAATACCTGCACATACTGGCACGCGCTGCGCACGGCGGGCATCGAGGACCGGATCGAGGGGTTCGGCTCGCTGCTGGCCGAGCACTAGCGGGCACCTTTACGGCCGGCCCGCGCTGGCGGCCCCGCCGGCGCGGGCGCTGCGGCGCCTGTCCGGGGCACGGCCGGGAGGGTCGGCAGGGCCGCGCCGGCGTCGCCGGGTGCGAATCGAGGGCCGCGTCCCCCGGCGCGTGGCACCGGGTCGAAGGGGCGGGCCGTGGGGACCGGCCCACCGTGAGGCGCCTGCCGGCCCGGGCGCCGACAACGTGCTGGCAGGGCAATGGTCTGCTATCTTCCGCGTCGGCCATTCCCACCCACAGACGCCCTCATGCGCACCATTCGCCCGAGCGCCAGCCTCGCCAATGTCCGTTACGAAATCCGTGGGGATCTCGCGCGGCGCGCCCATGAAATGGAGCGGCTCGGTTACGAGATCATCCCGCTCAACATCGGCAATCCCGGGGTGTTCGGTTTCCGCACGCCGGAGACCATGCGCCTGGCGATGATCGAGAACCTCAAGTCGAGCGAGGCGTACTGTCACCAGAAGGGCATTTTCCCCGCACGCGAGGCGGTGGTGATGCAGCAGCAGAGCCGCGGCGTGCGCGGCGTGAGCGCCGAGGAAGTGTTCATCGGCAACGGGGTGAGCGAGCTGATCGACCTGGTGCTGCGTGCGCTGCTGTCGACGGACGACGAGGTGCTGGTGCCGAGCCCCGATTATCCGCTGTGGACCGCCGCGGTGACATTGAACCGTGGCCGCCCCGTGCATTATCCCTGTCGTCCGGAGAACGGTTTCGAGCCCGACCCAGATGACATCGAGCGGCTGATCACCAGCCGCACGCGCGCCATCGTGGTGATCAATCCCAACAACCCCACCGGCGCGGTCTACTCGCGGGCGACGCTCGAGCGCATCGCGCGGCTCGCCGAGCGACATCATCTGATCGTGTTCTGTGACGAGATCTACGACCAGATCCTCTACGACGACGCCGAGTTCGTGCCCATGGCCACGCTGGTGCAGGGCACGCTGTGCGCCACGCTGTCCGGTCTGTCCAAGGTGTATCGCGCCTGCGGCTACCGCGTCGGCTGGGTGGTGTTCTCGGGCGAGCTCGAGCATGCCGGCGAGTACCTGGGCGCGCTCGACAAGCTCTCGTCGCTGCGTCTGTGCAGTAACGTGCCCGGGCAATGGGCGGTGCAGACCGCGCTCGGCGGATATCAGAGCATTCGTGAGCTCACTCGTCCGGGCGGGCGCCTGTATCAGTCGCGCCAGGCCATCCTCGACGGGGTGGCGCAAAGCAAGTATCTGCAGCTGCATGCGCCGCGCGGCGCGATCTATGCGTTCATCGGCATCCGCGAAGGGGTGCTGGCGGAGTTCGACGATCAGCGCTTCGCCATGGACCTGCTCGAGCACAAGCACGTGCTGCTCGCGCCGGGAACCAGCTTCAACACGCCCTACAACACACACTTTCGCATCACCAACCTGCCGACGCCGGAAGTCCTGGCGGACGTCTTCCGGCGCATGGAGGAGCTGCTCGATTCCTATGCGTCGGGCTCCGAGCCGGTCTCGCGGCCCGCGCCGGCACTGAAGGTCATCAAGGGGTGATGCCGGGCGACCCCACCATCGATCACGTCGCACCCGGCACGACGATTCTCAGCGCCAGCCGCCGGCTCGCGTACGCGCTGCGGCTGGAGCACGCCCGTGCCATGCAGGCGAGCGGCGCGAGCGTATGGCGCACGCCGCGCATCCTGCCCTGGGGCGCCTGGCTGCGTGAGCAATGGTTGCTGGAACGCGCGCGGCGCCCGCAGACCCCGGCCGCGCGGCTGCTGACCCCCAGCCAGGCGCAGGCGTTGTGGGACGAGGTGGTGGCGCGCAGCGCGGCCGCCGAGCACCTGCTGAACACCGAGGTGGCGGCGCAGCTCGCGGCGCGCAGCTGGCGACGCCTGCACGACTGGCGCATCCCGCTGGCGGCGCTGCGCGAGTATCGCAATCCGGAAGCGCAGGCCCTGTACGACTGGGCCACGTCGTTCGCCGACGCGTGCCGTCAGCATGACGCGCTCGACGAGGCGAGCCTGGCGGGCTGGGCGGAGACCTCCGGCTTCCTGCCCGGCGAGCCGCTGGCGCTGGCGGGCTTCGATCTGCTGGTGCCCGCCATGCGTGTCCTGGTGGATCGCTGGCAGGCGCATGTGCGCTGCACGGTGCTGCCG
>QGUO01000714.1 GCA_003242495.1 Pseudomonadota bacterium
GCCCCGTCCTTGATGCAGGCTGACGTGGGCATCGCCGTCGGGGCGGGAACGGACATCGCCATCGAATCGGCGGACGTCGTGCTCCCGGCCCGCCGCCTCCCCGCCGTCGCGGAGGCTCGCGCCCTGGCGGCAGCCAGCTACGGGCTGACCTTGCGCAATGTGCTGCTGGCACTGGCCGTGAACGCGACCGGCGTGCTCGCCTCCCTCTCGGGCCGCGTTCATCCGATGTGGGCGATGCTGGCCATGGCGGTATCTCTGACACTGGTTTTGGGACACACCCTGGCCACCCGGCTGACCGGTGCGGGTGAACTGCCATCGTGAAGGGCCCGGCCGGCGGGGCGGATCCACGCCGCTGGCCGCCTACCCCGCGGGGAGCCGACGGGCTCGTTGGCGACAGCCATCACCGCGGCAACGGGTCATGTGAGGCAAGGAGCGGACCGGTGTCCGCAAGTTGTCATGGCACGTGCAATGACCGGGCGGATCACTCACGTCGTGGGTCACGTGGAGCTTGAGAGGAGCCTGACGACCAAGATCACGGACGGCTTCTTCAACCCTATGCGCTACAGGGGCGAGGGACACTGATGACGGCGGCTGGGCCCGGCACGGATCGCCGGAACCAACTCCTCTGGGTGCTGTCGGCAGCGACGTTCCTGATCTTTTTTCAGGCGTTCATGGTTGCGCCGCTCATCCCACGCTTCGCCAAGGTATTCGAGGTTTCCGTTGAGACGGTGGGCCTCATGGTGCCCGCCTACTTGATCCCTTACGGTTTCACCACGCTCGTGTACGGTCCTCTCTCCGATCGCATCGGACGTCGAGCTGTCATTCTGGGCTCCCTTTCCGCTTTCATTCTTCTCACCGGTGTGACAGCGGCTGCCTACTCCGCCTCCTCCCTGATCCTTCTACGCCTCCTGACCGGTCTCGGGGCTAGCGGCCTCGTACCGATTGCCCTTGCGCTCATGGGCGACCTATTTCCGTACCATGAACGTGGCCGGGCTCTCGGATGGTTATTCGGTGCCATGGCGGGCGGGATGGCTTTCGGCGCTCCACCACCGGAGCCGTCCTGGAACCGTTCATCGGCTGGCGCACCTTGTTTTTGGGCGTGGCGGTACTGTCGACAGCAGTCCTGGTTGCTCTATTACCCTATCAGTCGTTGCTCAGCACACGATCTCCCTCTAACGTCTTGTTGACGGCCACGCAGTTGTTGGACTCCTTTGCCGAACTGCTCCGCTCCGGGTGCGGAGCCCGGACGTATGCCTACGTGCTGTTGAACGGCATCTTTCACTCGGGTACGTACACCTGGTTCGGCCTCTACTTTGCACAACGCTATGGGCTAAATGAGGTCGGGATCGGCTTGGCACTCCTCGGCTACGGGGTTCCGGGCTTCCTGCTCGGCCCGACCATCGGAGGCCTAGCCGATCGCTGGGGGCGCAGATGGTTGATTCCGGCCGGCATCGCGATTGGCGGAATGTCCGCGGCCACACTGGCAGCTGACATTCCGCTACTGGCAGCGGTCCTGCTCGTAACCACTCTCTCCCTGGGCTATGACATGACGCAACCGCTACTGGCCGGCATTGTGACCGACCTCAGTCCCAAGCGAGGTCTGGCCATGGGTCTGAACGTTTTCACCCTGTTCACCGGGTTCGGCCTTGGGAGTCTGATCTTCAGCGGCGCCCTCCGTTTCGGTCTGGACACAGCGTATCTTCTTTTCGGCGCCGTGGCTTTGGTGGCGGCGCTGTTCGCTGTCCCTCTGTTCCGCTCAGAGGGTGCGCCCCGATCCTAACAGGACGCGTTGGGAGTACCGCCATTCACCAGGCAAGGTGGTGCGTACGGGCTGAAGTCCGTGGACAGCGCACTCGTGCTGCGTTGACCTTAGGGTGAGCTCAAATGTTACAATAGTGGCGAGGTTCGGGATGAACATACCGCTTCTCCTGTGGCGCGGGGCCCCCTGCGCACGATCCGGCCCAACGGCTCGGGCACGGCAGCATCGAGGAGGTGAGGTCGCGTGTTCCGAATCGGCGACGCCGCCCGGCAAACCGGGCTTTCACCCCACACACTCCGATACTACGAGTCGCTCGGCCTAATCCGTAGCCGGCGTAACGGCTCCGGCTACCGCTTGTACGACGAGTTGACCCTCGCCCGCCTGCGCTTCATCCGGCGGGCGGCAAGTCTCGGCTTTTCCCTGGAGGAGATCCGGAAGATCCTCCGGCTGCGCGACGGCGGCCAGGAGCCGTGCGAACAAGTGAAAGCCTGGCTGGACGAGAAGATTCGTCGTATTGAGGCTCAGATCCGCACTTTGGAAGAACTGCGCTCTGAACTCGTTGCCCTACGGTCCGAGCCGCAGGCCACGAGCGACCCGATATGCTGCCCGATCCTCGAGGCGCGGCCCGCTGTCACCCGTAACGCCCGATGACTGGGGATGGCCCGGCTGGTAACGGATCAGCCCGGTGCCCTGACCGTATGGCAGCGCCCTTACTCCGGCCGTGGTTCGGCACCGGGCTCGTTTCGGAACACCTATTCCACGGTGCCAATCTCGCCAAGCGACAGGTTGGGTGTGACGGACACCCAAGCCCGTCAGGACCGTTATCACACCATAGACCGCAAGAAAGCCCAGTGTGATGGCCACGGCGGCGCGGGATAAAGGTCTCGCGCCGGCTTCGGCGTGGGCGGCGGCATAAGCTAGCAGCAAGGCGAACCTACACGGGTTCGAGACCGAGAGAACGCCCGCAGCGGCCGCTAATGTCACATGATGATTTCAATCCGATCTCCGACCTCGGCCCGAATTTGAGCCCAGGCCCGCGCCTCTGGGAGGCATTCGCACACCAGGCGGCCATGAAGTAGAGGGCCACCCGCTTGCCGCGCAGGTCCGACAGGGCGACCCGATCACCGTCAACCGTGACGATGGCAAAGTCGGGAGCCGCGGGCCGTTGACTGACTGGGGTCACCGGCCCGGCGTTACCGGCGACGCGGTGCCACAGTGTCCACGCCAAGCCGAGGAGGAACACGGTCACGAGCAGGACGACTCCCAAAGTCCACAGCTGCCACGCCCCCGCCCGGGCGCCCAACGGGTTCGTCGGTGCCTTTAAGCCTGCTTTCGGGACCCACGGTTTGTATGCCCTCATGGCTGCCTTTCCTCCCCAGGACCTTGCCGTAGTACCGCCGACCGGCCGCGGCAGCGAAGCACCAACCCGGTGACAACCAGTAGGCCGATGGTGATCACGGTGAGGCCCGCCAGGGCGGTTGCGGCCGACCACCCGCGCGCGAGGCCCTGCAGGGCACCCGCCGCAATAACAAGGACGATCAGCTTGGCCCCGCAACAAGCAACCAGCGACAGGACTCCCCAGGAACGGGCCCCTTCCGTACGAGACGGTTTCTCGATCACAGCCGGGGTGCGCACTTGACTGAGCCCGGACGTCGACGTATGGTGAAAACGATAATTCGACACTTTTAAATATATTGGACCAGGGATCCGGGAGGTGGCCAGATCGTGCCCAGGTCCTCAGGACCCTCGGTAGCCGCCCCGGCTAGCCGAGAAGCTGAACAGCGGCAGTTGGAGATTCGGGCCAAATTCTTCGACGGCCTGGCCAATCCAACCCGTCTGCGGATCGTGGAGCTCTTACTAGAACACGAGGAGCTCAACGTTGGCCAGATCGTCGACGCCATCGGGATGTCCCAGGGTCAGGTGTCGAACCAGCTCGCATGTCTCAAGTGGTGTGGTTACGTGACCTCCCACAGCGAAGGACGTTTCGTGTACTACCGGGTCACCGACCGGCGCATCCGCGCCCTGGTCGAACTAGCTCGGCAGATCGTCGCCGACAATGCCGAGCACATCCATTCCTGCACGCGACTGGGCGGCCGGGACTCCTGACGGTACCGATGTCGGCCTCAAGAGGTGCAGCCATCCAGCGGCGCGCTGGAAGCAGGCCACCCCGCCGACAACCGGAGAGACGTTCTTCCCTGGCATGCTTGGCCCCAGTCACGGGTATCGCAGCGAAAGACGGATCGCGGAGGGGTCGCAAGAATGAGACACATGACGTCTGGGCGCGTCCCGGCCAGGGGATCCGCCGCGACGAAAACGATCGATCGAGGCCCAGGGGCCTGGATCGGGACCATGGCGGAGGTGTTGCGGGCGGCGTGGTGGGCAGCTTGGATCCAGCGCCGGTCGCAGGCCCTTGCGTGGACCGCCGCCGTCTTCCTGGTCCAGTTTTCCCTGCGTGGTGGCTTCACGTTGACACCCGCAGGGGTCGCCTGGCCCTACGCGCCGGGTACCGTCATCACCGGCACCACGCCCGAGCCGTACCTGTTCGCGGTGCTGACGCCACGCATCGCGGTCACCGTGGCCGCCTGGAGCATGGTCAAGTGGCTTGTCCTGGCCGGCTTGATCGGCTGGGCAGTGGCAGTCGTGCGGGAAGCCGCATGCTGTGGACGGTCCGGACAGAAGGTGCGCAACCGAGGATGGATCGCTGCTTCCGGCACCTCCAGCCTGTTCGGCATCGCGGGTGGGCTCGTAGCGGTAGCCGGAGCGGCAGCGAGCTGCTGTGGACTGTTGGCCGTGGTGGTGCCAGCCGTCGCCGGGCTTCTGGGCGCAAGCCTGGTCTCGATCTCGCCCCTGTTGGACGCTGTCGTGATGGTCGCCATGGTCGCCGTGATCTTCACCAAGGCACGGACGATCCAGGCGGCCGTGCGCTTCGGCCAGGCGCAAGCGGTGCGTGAAGGTGCACAGCGTTGCGCTCCGGAGCCCCCCACTCCGCCTACGCGCGAGCCGGGCGGGCGCCACTGAGCCGGACGACGGATCACATGACCGTAGGGCGCACGAGGGTACGACAACCGGGAAGGAGGTCGTCGGTCCATGCACAACACGGGTCATGCGTCGGTGCCCGCAACCCTGGCTGCGGCGTTGGAGACCGTCGCCGAAATGGACGGGGAGGCCCGCGTCCATGAACTGGCCAAACAGTGGAAC
>QGUO01000312.1 GCA_003242495.1 Pseudomonadota bacterium
AAGCGAGTTGAGAACGATTTCACGCTGCCGACCAGGCGCGGCGAGCTGTCGATAGAGCCGTTCCGCTTCCGTCAAGCGCCCTTGCGCGTGGAGGTGACGCGCCCGGGCGAAGGCGGACTCGAATTCGGGGCTCGGCACCATCGTCAACGAATGGACCGCGTCACAGCCGTGAACCATGTTGCACCGCGTGTGCACCGTGCCCCGGCTGAGCCCTCCCCGGCTGAATCGGAAACGGCGGGCCGAAGCCCGCCGTCCGAATTCTTGCCTGTCAAAACTCTTGCGTCAGACCGATGAAGTAGTAACGACCCAGCGCGTCCCACGTGCCCGGGATGGTATTGCCGTTGCCGTACACGTCTACGTTGCTGAATCGCCCACTGACCGGCGGATCGCTGTCGAAAACGTTGGCAAGACCAACGTTGAACGTCGTGCCGCCAAAGCCCCACTGCGGCGAGTAACTCGCCGAAAGATCCAGATAGTTCTTGGAACCCACATTATAGGCGTTCGGACTCGCACTGAACTCGTCGACCGCGCCTACATGACGCCAGGCGCCGACCAGCGTCAGATTCCAGGGCGTCCTCCACGTAGCGGCAAACGTATGCTTGTACTCCGGTCGCGGACGGCCGCAGACACCTCCCCACACGCCCGCGCATTCCGAAGTGTCGGCTCCTGCGATCTCCTGTTCGTCGAACTTCTCCAGCCACGTGCCGCGGTAGCTGAAGTTCAGACTCCCCAGAGAACCGACCTCCATCCCGTAGTTGGCGGCAATGTCGATGCCGGCGGTCTCGACGAAACCCAGATTGACGTTCGTCGAGGTCACGGCTGCCGTGCCCACCCAAAGGTTGCCGTTCGGTCCGCGGTTGATCAAGCCGCAGACACCCGGATCTCCCGTCAAGCCACATTGCTTGATGATGGTCTGTGGGTCGACTTCATCGATGGCATCCTCGATCTCGATGCTCCAGTAGTCGACGCTGAAGGTCAGACCAGGCACCCAGTGATCGGCCGAGAACACGAAACCGAACGTTATCGAGTCGGACTTCTCCGGATCGAGATCCGGGTTGCCGCCGAAAACGGCATTGTACTGGCCGGCTGGGCTGTCCAACGCGCCGCTACCATACTGGTCCGCGGTCAGGCCAGTGAGCAGGCACTGCTCGAGAGTCAACGAGGGATCCGGTCCGCAGGGGTCCGATCCGCTCCACAG
The DNA here is from genome assembly GCA_003242495.1 of Pseudomonadota bacterium. GTDB lineage: Bacteria > Pseudomonadota > Gammaproteobacteria > Steroidobacterales > Steroidobacteraceae > Steroidobacter. The sequence goes on from QGUO01000312.1 coordinate 1,199, forward strand.
GCCTTGGTTCTGCGGCTCGTAAAGCTCGCGGATATTGGCTGCGCGCACGGCGCGCGAAAAGCCGCCGCGGAACATCAGGCCATGCACCGGCGTCCACTCGCCCCCAATATTGTAGGTGCTGGCCGTCACACCGGTGTTGTAGTCCGAGTAACGGTATCTCAGATCCATGGTGAGCGATTGGATACCCGGACGGTCCTGCACCACGGGGACGCGAAACTCGGTAAAGAGCTCGCGCACGTTCAAAGATCCCTGGACACCTACGGTGGGGCCGCCCTGGCCGGCGCCATCGCCGCTTTCAAAACCCTGGTCCGGCGCGAAATCGAAGCGCTCGCCCCGATACTCACCACCGAACACGACCTGAATGCTTTCATTCGCGGAGGGAATGGTCAGTCCCAGATCGCCGGTCACGTACGCGACGAACTGATCCTGATAAAGGTTGGCGTCGGAGTACAGGGGCATCGTCAAGTAATCGATGGCCTCCTGGGTCACGCCGCCCTCCTGGAACACGTTCCAGGGCACGCAGGTCGGATCGCTGCGGTCCACGACCGAGCGACATACCGGCTCTCCGGTGTCCGGATGAGGAATCACATCGAGCGCCCGGACGATGCGAGTCACCGACATGTCGTTGTGATAAGTCTCGCTGTAGATCAAGCGAGAGAAGTTTGCGAAAGCGTCATAGCTCCACGAATCCGAGATGTCACCGCGGATTCCGCCAAGCAGACGGAATGAAGTGTGGCGAAGATCGTCGAAGCGCGGGCCGCCTTCGACATTGCGCCGGCCGATATAGAACGGCACCGTGAGACCCGGGCCACACGGATATCCGGCGTCGTTGATCATCTGGATCTGCTGCGGCGAAAGGAACGGGTTGTCGCAACTGATCTCGTCGGTTACGAAGAACGCGCCCGAGGGAGCGATCTGCGCCAGGCTGCGGTCGTCCATGAATTGCACTTCGGTATAGGCTTCAGCGTGCTCGTTGAACTCGAAGTGTCCAAACAGACCGGCTGTGTACCGTTCGTCGGGGCGCTGGAAATAGTTCAACGGCCCATAGTTGTATAGCGGAACTGCTTCCACGAACTCGTTTCCTTGTACGGTGAAGTAGGTCGCTTCATCGAACGGCGTGAACAACCCGCTGGCGCTCGTCGCCGACCCGCCACAGGTTACACCGTCGGTCACGTCCAGCGCGCAGGCGCTGAAATCGCGCTCTGACTGCAATACTCCGTTGATCTTTCGATAGCCGAGGTACGCGGTGATGTTTCCTGAACCACCTTCGGTATTGACGCCCATGAGGAGATTGACGCTGGTCATCCCACCGTCCGATACGCTCCGCGGCGCTTGCTGAAAACCAGCCGCGGTCAGCTGTTCCTGTACCGCCCGGTTGTCGTTGCGGTGCTGATATCCCGAATACTGATAGTCGAGCTTGACGCCTTCAAAGTCCCTTTTCATTATGAAGTTCACGACACCGGCGACTGCGTCCGAGCCGTAGGTCGAAGACGCGCCGCCCGTCAGCATCTCGATCCGCTCGATCAGCAAAGCAGGCACCTGGTTGACGTCCGGTGCAAGGGCGAATGGATCGCCGAACCCCATGCGGTGTCCGTTGGTTAGCACCAGCGTGCGATCCGAGCCCAGTCCGCGCAGGTCGAGCGTCGCAGTGCCGGTGGCGCCGTTCGACTCATTCGCCGTCAATTCGGGCGTGACCTGCGGCAGATCGTTGACCAGATCCTCGACACGCGTCACACCGCGCTGAGTGATTTCCTCGGCCCTTAGCATGGTCACCGGACTGGAGGTGATCAGGTTGGGGTCCGTGCCGATGCGCGACCCCGTAACGATTACCTCCTGAATATCCGGTATCGCCGGATCCTGAGCTTGCGCCGGCAGGACGGTCACTGCCGCTGCCGTTGCGCTTGTGACGAGTGCATAACGCACTGCGCGTCGAATTGGACTGCTCATGAGGGTCCTCCTGCGAGAGGGTTTGTCATTTCCTGAGACGGACAGGGAGCGTTGTCCTCGATCGTTTTCCCATTCTTGTGGAACACCGCTGGCCAGGGGGGTATTCCATGTATGGTTTGGAGCATACAGCCGGGATCGACCCAAGAAAAGCATCCAAAGCTACCAGCCATCGCATGACTCCAGCCGAAACAGACTGGAGGGAGCCTTCATCCCACTTCAGGAACGGCATCAAAGGCCACGGTAAGTCGTGGCGTCTCATCCTCGAACGGAATGGTGCCGTGCCAGAAACAGGATGGGAAAAGCACGATCTTCCCGGCACGTGGTCGGATGACGCGCCGCAAACCCAGATCAAGAGCCCGCCCCACCGGCGGCTCACCGAACTTGATGAACGGTCGGCGGCTGTAAATCGCCCTGCCTGAAACATGCCGTAAGCACGTTGCAGTGTCACGGACACAGATGGTTCAGTCACGGGCCCGCAGCCAGCCGGTGATGCTATAGCGTCCACCGTTGGCGGCGGGCGTGACGTAGCTCACCGAATGCTTCTGCGGCACGCGAAACAAATTAAGCGCATTGAATGCCGGGACATAGCCCTCTGCAAGGTGCCCGTCGGCATCGATGAACTGCAATACGCCACCCCAATCCGCCCGCCATTGCGGAGTGAAGTTCAGCACGTAGGCGGCGCGACGGTGCTTTCCTTCGGCCAAGTCGTCGTGCGTCGTGAGAAAATGACCAGCTTGATACAGCGTAGCCTGGGCGTCGGCGAACTCTATATCGGCGGCACCGGTTATGTCACGAACGAACTCCAGGAAGACCTCGGAGTTGAGAAACTCGTAGACGCGCATCAAGTAATGATCCCTATGCAGACCAGCCGCGTACAGGTCGTAGAGAGGAAAGGCAGCGTAGAAATACTGAAAACCCCGGCGCGCTCCGTGATGGATGGCTGTCACCAGCTTTTCGCGATCTTCCAACGATAAGCTCTCGAATCCGTCGACACCAATATCGACATGGCGTGGACCGGAGTTGAAACACAGTTGCCACGGGGTACGCTGCGACAATGCCTCATAAATAGCCTGCGCGACGCTCGGTTCGAAAAAACCCTGAATGTGGACACGGCCGGACCGAGAGAAAGTGCGGCGAATGACTTCCTTATCCAACGCCTGGTTGACACGAACCGGAGGATCATTCGCGACGGTCATGGTCATCATCGTTCAGCCATTCTCACAGCTTCTCTCTATCCCGTTCGATGCATGAGCCTGGTTTCAGCTCCCGAACCGACCAAAACTGCATGCAAGCTCCGTCTTTCGCACTCGCATCGGATACGTCGTGCCACGGAAACCTGTTCGCGCTCTCGACCACGAACCCAGTTGCCGGGCACATCTCTTACAGGCTCGCACCCGTCGCCACATCGACAGGCACCGCATCGAACGCGATAGTCAAACGCGGAGCATCGCCAAGCAGCGGTCTCGTTCCGTGCCACAGATACGAGGGAAAGAGCACGAGCCGGCCAGGACGCGGTTGAATGCTGCGACGCGCATCGCATTCTGGCGTTGGGTGCAGGGGCTCGCCGAACTTGATCCAGCCGCTGCGCGATTCAACGTCCTCGACCTCGGCCGGCACCGACACGTAAAACGCCGAACTGATCCAGCCCTGCGGATGAATATGGTTCACGTGGAACCCCCCACGCTTCAGGCGCACCGACCAGCAACCGATAGGCCGAGCAGGCGTCAAATTCCTTGCGCACAAAGGATGGTCAGGATCATGGCCGATCGCCGCCTGATAGCGAGCGATCGGCTCGGACAGAGCATCG
>QGUO01000313.1 GCA_003242495.1 Pseudomonadota bacterium
GGTTCATGCCGTAGGTCTTGCCGCGACGCTGTTCGGCCAAGTGCAGGTCGATGCGATCGGCGTACTTCTCGAGGATCTCCGCGGTACGATCCGTGGATGCGTCGTCGTACACCAGGATCTCGAGATCCGGCTCCTCGCGGCGCAGGTCGAGCAGGTTGAGGATCTTGCGCTCGATCACCGGCTCCTCGTTGTAGGCGCACATGCAAATGGCGAAACTGAGCGGCAGCGGCTGCGAGGGCATCGTGGGTGCACGGGGTCGCTGCACTGCCCGGATGGCCAGCAGCGATAGCGGGTAGGTGACGAACGGGTGCACGGCGAGCAACAACAGCAGCACGCCGATGCCGAACAGGACCTCGGTCATGGGCTCCTCCCCTTGGCAAACAGTCGTTCAGGTTGCGCGGATCGCGCGGGCCGCGCGTCCGGTGCCGGCCGCGCCAGGCTCGCCGGCGCTCCCGGGGATCGCCACGGCTTCGATTTCAGCCATTGCAGCGCACCGGCGGCGGCGCACAGCGCGACCAGGATGATCATGCCGAGCGCGAGCACGCCCGGTGATCCGACGGCGTCGTGCCTGACGAGCAGCCCGGCGCCTGCGTAGGCGAGCAGCGTGCTCAGACAGAAGCACTCGAGCGAATGCTGTCCGACGCGGGCGACGATGCGCGCAGTCCACGAGCGCACCAGGCGGGCACCGTCGGGCAGCAGCAACGTGACGAACACCACGGACACCAGGAAGTGCACGAGACGCAGGGGCCCGAGGGTGCGCTTGTCGATCCCCGGCATGTCGAAGTCGCCGAGCAGGGGCGGCCATGTGCCCGTCTTGTCGAGGGTCTTGACCAGCAACGCGCCAGCGAGGATCGGCGCGGTGACGGCGAGCAGGCGGCGGCGCCCGAACCTGGCCTCGAGCTGGCCGATGAGCGCGGTGCGACTGAACACGATGCCGAGCACGAACGCGAACTGCCAGGCGTAGGGATTGAAGTGCCAGCCGCCGGGGTTGAACCCGGGCTGCCATTGGACGAACAGCCACAGGGCGCCGGAGACGAGGACCGCGGCGAGCGCGTGGGCCCGTACCAGGACCAGCATCAGCCCGGCGACCGAGAGGAACGCCAGGTACATGTACAGAATCTCGAAGAACATCGGCGCGGACTGCAGCGTCAGGAACCCGAGCAGTCCCTGTCCGCCAGCGGCCGGTGAGAACATGTCCATGCGTGTCACCGCCAGGACGCGCCCATCGGCGAACGGCGCCAGGTTCATGACGATCAGCGCTACGCAGCACGTCAGCGTGTTCGCGGCGTAGATCTGCCAGGCGCGATACAGGCCGCGTGCCTGCGTCACGCCGAAGCCGCGCGATGCCAGGGTCGTCATGAACACGCTGCCGACCAGGTAGCCGGAGAAGAACACGAAGAACTCGGCCGCGCTCGACCAGCCGAGCCGTGTCCAGGTGACGAAGGGCAGGACGAAGGGGGCGGGCGCAAGCTGCGCCGCCAGCGCGCCGAGATGATCGAGCGCGATCATGAGGATGCCGGCGCCGCGGATGACGTCGATGCGCACGTCGCGCCCGCTCATTGCCGGCTGCCCTCGACGACCGGCGCCCGCTCGATGTGGCCGGTCAGCGGCTCGGGGCGGGCCCACAGCAGCAGCAGCGTCAGCGCCACCCCCGTCACCGTGGGCGAGTAAGCGCCGTTCATGAAATAGGCGGCGCCCACCGCCAGGCGCAGGATCGGCGGCGCCGGCGACGTGAAGATGCAGAAGAAGACGAAGCCGAAGTAGGCGAGCCCGCCCAGCACGCCGAATTCGAACAGGATTTTGCTGTGCGCCATTTCGGCCGCCCGGTAGGGCGCGGCCGCTTCCTGGAAGGTGCCCGCGCCGTAACCGAACACCGCGCGCAGCAAATCCGGCCACATCAGGTGCTCGAACATGCCCATCCAGGCGACGAAGCGCGCATAGGCGCTCGAGCCGGTCGCGGAGAATTCCGTGGCACGCTTGGCGAAGATGTCGAGGTTGAGTGGTTCGGCCAACAGCACGAAGGCGGCCGCGAAGACGCCGCACAGGGCAAGCAGGTCCCAGCGGCGGTGAGCGATCATGTAAATCGGCAGGCACAGGCCGAGCACGATGAGACCTGTTCCTGAATACGACACGGCCATGGCCGCCCCGTACGTGGCCAGGCGCAGCGGTCGGTTCTTGCCGCGCCGGTCTCCGCGCGTGAGCTCGCTCAGCATGCCCAGGGCGCACAGCTGGCTGAACACGGAAGGCTCCAGCATGAAAATGCCGTTTGCCTTGTACGTCGTGGCGCCCCAGGCGAGCGGCACGAAGTTGTTGAACAGCTGGGTGACGTACTGTGCCGGCACGAAGTGCTCGATGGGGAAGGCGATTTCGGGGCCGACGAAGAACTGCGCCGCGAACTGCGCGATGCCGCAGGCCGCCACGAAGAGCGACAGATTGCAGAAGAAATCCAGTGCCCGATCGCCCGCGTCGGGATGCGAGCGGATGCAGACCACGTAGGTGAAGCCCAAAGCGGACATCAACATCATGGAGGTGATGGAGAACGGCTCGCCGCGTACCACCTGGATGATTCCGAGCGCCGAGAGCACCACGAGCAGCATCCACAGCCGCTGGGTGTGGAAGGCGGCGCGACCGGCGAGCAAGGCGATGCCGATCGCCGCGTAGGCGACGGGAAAGATCGAGCCGATGCCGCGCGCGGCGAGCGGTGGCAGACCGATCTTGGAGAGCAGCGTCGCCGCGATCGCGGGCAGGCAGATCAGCACCATGGCGAGCCGGTCGCCGCCCAGCGCCGCGACGTCACGTGTCGGCGCCGCGGCGGCGGGGCCGAGGTAGACGCGGTGATCGGCATGTGAGGCGGCTGAGGTCAAGGCGCGTATCCGCTGAGTCGTTCGTTCGCTGCGATCAATCGTTGATGACGGTGCCCAACAGCGCGGCGCCGGTCGGCGCCAACAGGGATTTGGCCGTGAGGACGTCGGCGATCCGGGTCACGTGCCGGCGCGTGACGATCAAGCAGGCGCCGGCGCGTGCCGCCACCATCTGCGCGTCGGGATACTCCAGGACCGGCGGCGCATCGATCAGAATGGCGTCGAAGCGCTCGCGCGCGGCCTCGAGCAGCCAATGGAACGTATGCTTGCTGAGCAACTCGTGGGGGTTCGGTGGAATGACGCCGGAGCACAGCAGATACAGGCGGTCGAACGGATGCGGTGAGGTCACGGCCTTGTCGATGAGCGAATGACCCGCAAGCAGCTCCGCAAGGCCGGTTTCCTGAGTGAGACCGAAGAGCTGGTGCAGCCTTGGGCGGCGCAGGTCCGCGCCGATGAGCAGCGTGCGCCGGCCAAGCTGCGCAAACGTGACCGCCAGGTTGGCCACCAGGGTGCTGCACCCGGCGTGCCGGTGCACACCGCAGATCGCGAGCGCCTTCATGTCTTCCGAGAACCAGCGCAGCGACAGCTCGGTGCGCAGCCTGCGATAGGTCTCGGCTTGCTCACCGAACGGCCGGTAGGCCGCTGCCAGCGTCGGGGCGAGCGTGCTTTGGCCCTCGTCGACGTACGGATAGCCATACTGCACTGCCAGCGCGCGCTGCAGCGCGTCCTCGGTGATCAGCCCCATGCGCAGCGCGGTCTGTCCGAACAGGCCACCGGTGCGGCGCTGCTCCTCGATGACCCGCCTCACGTCTCCCTCGGTGAGCGCGCCGCTGGCGCACAGCAGCTCGCCGATCGGTTTCTTGATCGCCGTGACATCGCGGATGCGGGTGCTGCGTTGGGGATTGGTCACCATGATGCTTCTGCCCGGTCCGAATGGGCGTTACGCGTCTGCTCAGCCACCTTGCAGCGCCGGCGCAGGTCGCGGCAGCTGCAGGGGCGCCGGTCCACGCAACGCGGGCCGCTCCTTGGGAAACTCGGCGAGCACGGCCAGCCCGGTGCTCGCGCTGAGGTCGCGCGCGAGCCGCACGCGCGGGCTCAGGATCTCGCTGCCGAGTGCAATACCTGCCGCCAGCATGGCGCCGAACACCGCTGCCAGAACCAGGTTGAGCTTGGTGCGCGGGCTGCTCGGGAAAAGCGGCGCGACGGCCGGGTCGAGCAGGGCGACGTCCATCTGGTCGAGGCGGCTTTCCATGCGCACCTGGCTGGCGCGCGCCAGGGCGGCGTCGTAGGCGCGCTGGGCATTCTCGAGCTCGGTGCTCAGCACGGACGCGGCGTCCTTGTTCTGCTGCATGGCGAGGATGCGCGCCTTCTGTTCCTCGAAGGCTCTCTGGAGTTCGTTCTCCTGGCGCGTCGCGATGGCCAGCGCCTGCTCGGACGCACCGCGCACCCGGTCGACCTCGGCACGCATCTTCTGTTCGAGGGCGCGCACTTCGGCCGCGGCGCTCTGGTACTGCGGGTAATTGGCCCCGAAGCGCTCGCCGATCTCGGCGAGGCGGCCTTCGGCGCGCACCAGGTCGGCTTTCATGCTTTGCAGGAGCGGATTGCCGAGGATGTCCGGCACTTCGTCGATACGGCCGCCATCGAGCGCGGCCTGCATCTGCGTGAGCCGCGTACCGGCGGCGAGCTTGGCCTGTTGGGCTTCGGTGAGCTGTCGGGCGAGCTCCTCGAGACGTGCGTTCTCCACGTCCAGGCGGTCTTGGTGGCTGACGATGCCGTGCTCACGCTGATATCGGGTGAGACGCTCCTGTGCCTGCTCGACTTCGGCGCGCAGTTGCTCGAGCTGCTCGTCGTACCAGACGCTCTGGCGTCGGGCGGGATCGAGGCGCAGCTCGAGATTGGTCTGGAGATAGGCTTCGGCGATGCCGTTGGCGAGCGTGGCCGCGAGCTCACGATCGGTGTGGGTGTACTCGATCCGGATGACGCTGCTCTGGGCAGAGGGCGTGACTTTCATGCCGCCGAGCAGCCGCCGCGCGAGCTGCTCG
>QGUO01000006.1 GCA_003242495.1 Pseudomonadota bacterium
ATCCAGGGCGCTGGCCGCCACGCCGGCGTCCACCAGGCCGCGCACTTCGAGACCGGTTTCGTTGCAGATCCCCAGCAGCAGACCGAGCTGCTCGCGCGTGTAGCCGGCCGGCACAGCCAGCAACAGACCGTCGATCCCGGCCTTGTGCCCTGCGAGCAGGGCTTCGAGCTGGGCGAACGCCAGGTCGGCCGGCGTGCCGGCAGCGCGCGTGGGCCGCGGCAACGCGCTGGTGGCAAGCTCGCGCCAGTGCTGGGTGTGCGCGAACAGAGGCCGCAGGCGCATGCGCGCCAGCGCGTCCTGTCCGCACAGCACGCGGTCGTCCTCCAACACGGCGACCCCCGGCGCACGCTCGACGATCTCGGCGCCCCCTGCGGCATCGCCGCGGGCCAGCGCCAGATCGCTGTCGAGCAGTTGCAGGGAGAACAGCGCCATGACGTCGACCGATGCCTATTTCGCCTGCATATGGCGGATGATCTGCTGATCCAGGTAGGTCTCGGTGTCGAGCACCAGCCGCTCCTGCGCCAGCTGCAGCTGATGCAGCAGAAACATGATGACGATGCTGATGAGCAGCGCGATCAACGTGGAGTTGAAGGCCACACCGAGTCCTTCGGTCACACCGGCGATGTCGCCGGTGACGGCCTTGTGCGCCTGCGCGAGCGCGTCGCCGATACCGCGCACGGTGCCGATGAAGCCGATCGCCGGGATGGCCCAGGCGATATAGCGCACCATCGACAGCTCCGAATCGAGCCGTTCGGCTTCCGATTGGCACACACTGCGCGCGGCATCGGACACATCCTGCACATTGCGGGTGGCGCCAAAGCGCGACAGCGCCGCGAGCAATGCGCGCGGCAGAAGCAGCCTGCGGGTCTGCGGCGGCAGGCTTTCGACCTGGCGCGCGTACTCACGAGTGTCTTCCGGCAGGATGCGCATGCCATCGGGCACATGGATGAGATCGGTCGCCAGCAGCCGGCGCTCGCGCGAGGTGGACCAGCCCTTGTAACCCATGATGGCGAATGCCCAGAGCATCAGGATGAAACAGGCCTCCTGTTCGTAATCCTTGACGATCACGTAGATCGAGCGCTCAGGAACGAAGTTCGGATCGGCACGCATCTGTTCGGACTGGTAGGCCATGATGGCGGATGCCTGCGGGCGGATGGTGGTCACGTACACCGCGTGCACGATGATCACGGCCACGATGAGCGCGAACACGTCGTAAATGAATTCGGTCGGCAGGGTGCGACTGAACCTGCTCATGGAGCGCGCGTCGGTGGCCATGTTCAGATATCCACGGGAAAGGAAACGTCGAAGTCCGCACGCACCTGTTCGCTGGGCTGGAACCGCTCGGGGCTGGTGCGCTCGGCGCGGTTGCGCTGCGCGTCCCGAGCCGGCGCAGCCGGCGATGGGGTGGGTTCGGCCGGTGCAGCCGGCGATGGGGTGGGCTGCGTCGGCTCGGTCGCCGGCTCCGCGGTCTCGGCAGACGCCTCGGCGGCGGGCTCGCGCTCGGCGGGCGGCGCCTCGGCCGCCGCACCCATGATGGCGGGTTGCAGCAGCACCAACCCGCACAGCCATGCGATCGGGAGCTTGGCTGCCCGTGAACGGGCCTCGGATTCAGATTTCATGACAGCTTCACTCCACGTAACGTGCGATACGAAAACCCACATCCGGCCGTCCGCTTTCGCCGAAGTCGCGCGCCGACAGCCGCAGTTCGGTGACGCTCGAATGCCGCCAGCTGGAACCGCGGATCACGTGCTGCTTGCCCTGTGCCGGACCGGTCGGATCGACCGCCAGCTTCGAGCCATCGACGGTCACAGTGTAGTAGTCATGTACCCACTCTGCGACGTTGCCGCCGATGTCGTATAAACCGAGCATGTTGGGCGGGAACTTGCCGACTGGCGCGCTCACCGCGAAACCGTCGTCGTAGCCGGGCACCACCTCCTGCACGATCACCTCGGCCGAGCGGTCGGCGTAGTTACCCGAACCCGGCGCCACCGGCAGCGCATCGCCCCACGGATAACGGCGCTGATTCTGGGCACCGTCGTAGCGCGCCACCCATTCCCACTCGGCATCGGTCAGCAGGCGATAGCCCCGCGGCACGGGGTCGACCGGTACCAGCGAATCGCCCTGGCGCTTGTATGCCGGCGGCAGTCCCTCCTGCTCCGACAGCCAGTTGCAGAACGCCGCGGCATCCTCCCAGGTCAGGTTCACGACCGGCTGGTTGTCGAGATCGAGCGTGTGGGCGCCGACGAAGCCGGAGCGATGGCTCGAACGGAAGCGGCGGAACTCGGCATTGGTCACCTCGCGCACGCCCACGTAGAAGGCGCGACGGAACTCGACCTCGCGCTGCGCCTCGTTGGCGCGTCGACCCGGCTCGCGTCGCGGGCTGCCCATGACGAAACGTCCCGTGGGCATGAGCAACAGCTGCTGACCGATCGGCGATTCGATCACCTTCGGGATCGAGGCGGCACGCGCCTGCTCGGGGGTGAGCAGCGTCGTTTCGATCACCTGCGCGAGTCCCGGACGCGGCGTGATGCTCGTCTTGTAGGGCTGATAGCCCGGCTTGCGAATCTCGATCTCATGCGTGGTGGCCACCAGGCGCAAGGTCTGGTTGGCCGCGCCATGCTCCTCCCCATTGACGTAGACGCGCGCATCGGCAGGCTGGGCGCGCACGGCCACCTCGCCGAAGATCCCCTCCAGCGACACCGCCAGGCTGCGCCGTTCGCCAGGCTCGAGGCGCACATCGCGGCTCGCGGATGCGTAGCCCGCCTTGGTGAGCACCACCGAGTGGGTCATCTCGGGACGCAGCTCCAAGTCGAGCGGCGTCTGACCGCGATACACACCGGCGACGGTGACATTGGCACCGGACGGCTCGGAACGCAGCACCAGCCGCCCGTCCGGCAGCCCCAGCTTGACGGGACCGATTTCCAGGGGCCGGCCCGCCTCGACCTGGATGTCCGTGCTCCAGGGCTTGAAGCCGTCGAGCCTGAGCTCGAGCGGATGGTTGCCCGAGCGCACCCGGGCGGTGAGCGGCGTCTTGCCGAGCACCTCGCCGCCGACGGCGATCTCGGCCCCGGCCGGCTCCGAGCTGACCGTCACGTCGGCCCAATCCGGCGCCAGCTCAGGCGCGAACACCTGCGTCTTGCCCGCACCTTCGACTTCGACGTCGGCGCTGAAGGGCTGGTACATGTCCGCCCTGAGCGCGATACGGTGCACGCCCGGCGCGAGCTCGAAGTCGCCGGGGGCTTTCCCGGCAGGCCGCCCGTCGATCTGTACGGCGGCGTTCACCGGAAGCTCGATGCGCAACACGCCGGGCAGTTTCTCGAGCGACAACGAGAACTGTTGATCCGGAGCATCCGCGACCTCGATGGTCATCTCGCCCGGGCGGTAGCCTTCGTGCTCGGCCCGCACCCGGTACGCTCCCGGTCGCAACAGGAAGCGCTCGCCCAGGCGGAATGCCGGCAAGACTCCGCTGATGGCGACGCTCGCCTCGGCGGGATCCGTGGCGATGCGCACCGAGCTGGCGGTGAATACGAACCATAGCGCCCCCAACGCCAGCACCGTGACCGCCGCGACGCTCCAGCGAACGGGATGGATGCCCCGACGCTTCGTCGCCGGCGCGACGGTGCGAAAGCGGATCGGATCGATGGGCGCCTCGTCGTCCTCGTCATCGTCCGCCGCGCTGCCCGGCGTCACGATGGGCGGCGCGGTGATGTTGCCGCTGCTGCCGTCCTCCACCTCCAGCACGGATTCGCCGTCGCTGCGCACCAGGCGCAGTCGCGCGTTGCCGAAATTGACCACGTCGCCGGGATTCAGCCAGGTCGAGCGCCGCACGGGCATGCCGTTGTGCAACACCTCGGCGCCCTCGGCAGGCTGAATGAACAATTGATCCTCATGCAGCCCGAGATACGCCTCGGTGACGGCGGGGCGGCCGGCCAACACGATGGCATTGCCTTCGCCACCCACTGAAAGCGGAAAGTCGCCGGCATCGAAGCGGCGCTCCCCCAGGGACTCGCGGACGGTGAGCTCGTTCAAATTTGCTCCTCGCAGCGAATCACGATGGGCGGCAGCGACTCGCCCGGCATCACGGTGATCTCGCGGCGCACATCACGATAGCCCGCGCGCGTGCCGACCACCGTATAACGCCCCGGGGCGAGCTCGAGCGAGCGCTGCTGGAACGCGCCGAGCGCGCCGACGCGATGGATGGTGACCTGCGTGAGATTGTCCGATTGCAGCGCCACGCGCACCGGCGTCTCGGCGCGCGCCAGCCAGTCGCTCACGGTGGCGACCTGACGCTGGAGGAGCGGACCGGGGTTCGGCACCTGCGCCGCCCGGGCGAGCGCTTCGCGCGCCGCCTGACGCACCGGCGCGCTGAACAGCCGCTCCGGCTGCGTGACATAGAGCTCGAGCTGTTCGTTGAGCTGCGCGCGCGGCGTCACGCGCTGCACGCCTTCCCGGGCAGCAGCCACGGTCTCGTCGAGCTTCAGCACCCCACGGTATTCCGCCAGGGCAGCGGCCCAGCGTTCGGCGCTTTCGTGCTCACCGGCAGTCGCGAGCTTCGCCGCAATGGTCTTGGTGCGTTCTTCCTGCTCGACCTGCTTGAGCGCCTGGGTCACCTCGCCTGCCCCTGGACGGAGCTTGTTCGCCGCCTGAAACGCTTCGCGTGCACGTGCGTAGTCTCCTTGCGAAAGCGCCGCGAAGCCGCGTGCCATGGCGCCGGCGAAGGCATCTTGTGCGATCTGCGCGTTGGCCCGCGCCAGGCCTTCGGAGGCAGGCGCGGATTGCGCATCGAGCGCCAGGGCCTTGCGGTAAGTGTCGGCCGCGGCCCGGGCGTCGCCGTCCTGCTCGAGCCGCTCGCCCTGTGCGATCAGCGCGCGCACTTCATCGAGCGTCTGGGCGCGCTTCAAGCCCTGGGCGGCGACCTTGTTGTCGGGCTCGATGCGTGTCACGAGCTCGAAGGCCGCCTGGGCCTGCGCCGAGTCACCGGCTTCCAGGGCCCGTGCGCCGGCCGCCAGTCGCTCCTCGACCACTTCGCCCATGCGCGCCTCCAATGCCGAGATCAGCGGCTCGGCCCGCGAGTAGTGCTCCACCGCTGCGAAGTAGTCGCGCCCCGCGAAACGCTCGTCGCCCGCAGACAGCTCGTTGCGGGCGGCACGAAACTGCTCGCCGCCCCATTCCTCGGCGGCGCGCTCGCGCAAGCGCACGAATCTCGGGTCGAGGTCGCTGCGTTGCTGCTCGGCCTGCAGGCGTGCCTGCGCCAGCGCCGCCAGATCCACTTTCTCCTCGGGCTCTGGCGCGGCCGCAGCATCGGCCGCAGCGGAGTCGCTGTCCTGGGAGACGGTCTGCGGCGGCGGCACCCACCTGGGCAACGCGAAGAACACGAAGATCAAGCCGCCCAGCGCAAACACCGTCGCGGCAACCAGCAAGCCGCGCCGAAAACCCTGCCAGCGCAGCGTCTCCTCGCTGCGCTGCTCGACCGGGGTGCGGCGCCACTCGCCGCGCAGCCCGGCGCCGCGCTCGGTGGGCGGTACGATCTTCGGCGGTTCGGTCGATTCCGGCACGTTCATGGATGTCGGCTCGTCTATCCGGCCCGAACCCTTGCCCGGGCCGCTCCTGTCATCTTTCCCACTCCCGTTCGCCTCCTGCTCGAGCGCCGCCGCCAGCGCCTGGCGAACAGCGCGCATGTCCGCGGGTCGATCCTCCACCCGCTTCTCCAGGCAACGATGCACCAGCTGCACCACCGCCGCCGGCGCTGCGCATCGAGTCGCCAGGCTCGCTGGCCGCTCGCCGCGCACCCGTGCCGGCGTGATATCGGGATACAGTGGCGGATATCCCGACAATAACTCATAGAGCATCGCCCCGAACGCGTAAACGTCGTCCGCCGGCGTGGCGGGTGCTCCATCGAGCTGCTGCGGGCTCGTGTTGTAGGGTGAGCCCGGCCAGCGCCCGGGATCGATGGCAGCGCCCGCCGCCGGCTCGGGCACGGGCGCTGCGAAATCCGTCAAGCGCGGCGTTCCGTCCGCGGCCAGCAAGACGTTGGCCGCCTTCACGTCCCGGTGCACGACGCCCCTGGCATGCGCATACGCCAGGGCATCGGCGACCGGCACCAAGACACTCAGCACCTGCACCCACGGGCGACCGCGCAGCGACGTCAGGTCGCCACCCGGCGCGTACTCCATGGCCAACCAGGCATGCGCGCTCGAGCGATGCACGCCATCGATGCGCAGCACGCCAGGATGGCGCAGCTCGCCGGCACGCTCGCAGGACGCCTGCCAGGCCGCGAACCACACCGGATCGCGCGCGAGCCCCGCGTGCAGGACCTTGACCGCCACCGGCTCGTCCGGCCGCTGCGCATCGCGTGCGAGCCACACACTGCCGTGCCCGCCCGTGCCCAAATGACGGAGCACGGTGAACCTGGCAGAAAGCTGCTGCCCGGCCTGGAGCATGATGCAGGGGCGGACGAAGCCAGGGCGCCGCGCGACAGGCGTCTCAGTTGCCGCCGGCGGGTACCGCCGGTGCGGCCGCCTCCGAGCGCGCCGCCGGCGCCTCGACCTGGAGACCGGTCTCGTTCTCGTAGAGTTCCTTGAGCAGGCGGCGCCACTCTCGGTATTGCTCTTCGGCGGTGCCCTGCAGCTGCAGCGTGCGTCCCTCGACTTCCACGACCATGGGCTGCACCTCTGCCTGGAACGACTGGCCGAGTTGGCGGACCGACTCGGCGCGCATCTTCACCTCGGCGCCTTTGTCGAAACCACTCTTGATGGCATAGGCGCCGCCGAAGACCGCCGCAGTCGCGGCCGCCTGGCCGACATAGGTGCCCGACTCTGACCCCGCCACCAGACCGCCGATGATCGCGGCCGCCCCGAGCAACTTGCGCGTCGTTGCCGCGCGGCGCGCCTCGTGCTCCGCTTCGAGCTCGGTGTAGCTGTAGCGGCGCCAGTTGGTGTAGGGCTCCGACATGTTGTCCGCGAACAGCGCATAGTGCTCGTTGACCGTGTCGAGCAACGCATAATCACGCTCGCGAATGCGATCCATGCGTATCATCAGCGGGTCGTCGTCGGCCGGCAGGCGGGTGACCTGGTACACGCCGGTGCGCCGGTCGGCGCTGAGATAATCCGCGAACGCATAGGGCGCCAGCTCCGCCGCGAAACGCAGCTCCGACACGCGGCGCACGTTCTCGATATCCGCCGCCGCGAGCCGTTCGCGATACGCGAGGATGTCGTTGGCGAGGTTGCTGTACAGATTCTGGAAGGGATCGCGCACCTGCCCGCTCGAATCGTGATACGAGCGCGTATCGGCGGGCTGCTCGTACACCTTGCGGAACCACTCGCGACCGGTCGCGTCCGCGACGGCGACCTCCAGCTCGAGCTTCATGCCGGTCGACTCGAGGATTTTGCCTTTGACTTGCACGTCGAGTGCGTCTGCGCCGGCGGGCAGCACACGCACCTGGCCCCAGTGACCGGTGCTTTCGAGCGTGTTGCGGATCTGCATGGCGACGTAGCGCGCCTCGGCCTTGCGCACCTCGGGAAAGATGCGCTGCTTTTCCTGCTGCGCTTCGTCGGCGGGAATGTTCGGATCGAACAGGTGCACCCCGATGTCGAGCAACTGCTCGGGCGGGACTTCGGCAGTGGCCTTCACGGCTGCGACACGGGGCAAGGGCCGCGTCTCGTGCACGACGCACCCGCCGAGCGCGACCAGCGCCATCCAGAGTCCAAGCACTGCAGTGAGCCGTCTCATGTTTACACCGTTGCACAGCGTCGTTCAGCCGCCACCCTTCTTGTAGTTGCGATACTCCTCCCACAGCTTCTCGCGCAGCTCTGGATCGGACTCCTGCATCGCCGCTTCGCGCAACTGACGGGCGACGATGTCGTCATCGCTGCCGTCCGGAATGCCCGCCGGCACCGTGTTGGGGCCGCTGCCGCCGAGCGGACCGCCGCCGTAGCCGCCGCCCCCGCCCGGACGATTGCGACCGCCAGCCTGGTCGCCTTCGCCACCTTGTGCCTGGCCTTGTCCCTGTCCCTGGCCCTGCTGACCCTGACCTTGACCCTGGCCTTGCCCCTGTCCCTGCGCACCGCCGGCGTCGCCCATGCCGCCCAGCCCACCGGCCGCCGCACCGCCCGCGCCGGTGCCATCCAGACCACCGTCGGCCACGCCGCTGCCCGAACCGTCGCGGCCGCTGCGCTGCTGCGCGATCACGGCCTGCTCATCACGGATCCGGCCATCGAACACGCCGAAGGACTCCTCGAACTGGCGATCGATCTGCGCCGTGCGCTCGGCCCCTGTCATGGGCCAAGCGCCGCCGGCGCTGCCGCCCTGGCCACCCGTGCCCGAGGAACCCGCCTGACCGCCGACGGCGGGAGTCCCGCCGGATTGGCCATCAGCGGGCATGCCGGCGCCCGGCATGCCGCCCGCTGCGCCGCCTTGTGCGCCGCCCCCCTGGGCGCCTCCGGCCTGCATGCCCCCACCTGCCGCAGCACCGCCACCCTGCGCGCCGGCCTCGCCCGCAGACGCACCGCCGCCCGCGGTGCCGGCCGCCTGGGCGCCGGCCGAGCCTCCTGCGGCGCCGCCGCCGGCGGAGCCACCGCTTTGCGAGCCGGACGCGCCGCCGCTCGAGCCTGCGAAAATGCTGTCCTGCGGCGCGCCGCCGCCGGAAGTGGACGAGGAGGCGCTCGATTGCGCGCCGCCGCCCTGGCTGCCGCTGCCGCCTGCGCTGTCACCGACGGTCGAGGCGCTGCCGCCGCCCGTGGCGGGTGATGGGAAACCCGTGCTGGGCGAACCGGCGCCGCCGGGCATGGGCGTGCCGAGGGGCGGCTGACCACCGGGGCCGCCGCCCATGGAACCGCCCTGGGATCCGCCCTGCGCGCCACCTTGCGGCCCGGAGCCTTGAGCACCGCCGCCCGACGTGCTGCCGAACGGGCCCGACGGGCCGCTTGCGCCGCCCGCGGATTGGCCGCCTGACGCCCCACCCGCAGCCCCCCCGGACGGCGCCGGGAGCCCGCCGCTGCTGCCCGCCGCGGAACGGCTGCCGGCGGATGCGCCGGAGGAGCCGTCGGAGCTGCCGCTCGAGCCCGGGCTCGAGGGCATCCCGGTGGAGGACGAAGGCATGCCCGTGGACCCACCGGATGACGACGAGGGCATTCCGGTCGACGGCATCCCCGGCGACCCGGGCGATGGCATGCCCGCGGAGCCACCGGATGACGGCGAAGGCATTCCGGTCGACGGCATTCCGGACGACCCGGGCGATGGCATGCCGCCCGACGACCCCGAGCTGCCCGAGGGCATGCCGGCGGACCCGCCGCCGCTCGTCGAGGATGACGACGAGGAGGAGGAAGAGGACGAGGAAGACGGCGAGCCCGGCGGCGCGGGCATGGAGCTGCTCGATTGCTGGCTGACGCAGCCGCCCACGAGCATGGCCGAGACCGAGCCCACCAGCGCCGTGCGCACGGCTATGGCAAGAAGTCGATTCAACGGGCTGTCAGTGCGCATCGCCCCCTCCTATCCTGGCTGCGGCCCCGGGCGCGTCGGCCACGTACCGAGCGCTCTGCGAATGTGCGACGACTGACCTGAACGTTCGCTGAGCGATCCGCCCTGTTGAACCGCCGCGCGCCATCAGGGTTCCCTTGGTGCGCTGCCCCGGCCGCCCACGTGCGCGACGGGGGCCTACTGCGCTTGCGCGGTCGTCGCCGCATCCTCCTCACTGCCGAGGAGAAATGCTTTCAATTGACTGGCGAGCCGGTCGCAGGCGGTGCTTTGCACAGGCGAGATCAGCGGGATGGGAGCGATCGCGCCGATCATGACCGACGTGCCCTTGACGTCGGTCGTCACGGTGCCGGCATTGACGCCATTGCGCAGATCCCAGATCGTGGCTTCGTAGTCCGATTGTTTCTCCCACCAGCCAAGACCGAGACACCCTGCCCCACCCGGTCCGGCGGCGCAGGCGATGCTGCCGCCGCCGTCGGTCTTCTGTGTGACGCCGTCGACCCAGACGATGTAACGCACGCCCATCTCGCCGACGCGCTCGGCGACTCCGGGGCGCGCGAGAAAGGCGCTGAAGGCCTGTGCGTTACCCGGTGCGGTGCTCGGCTCGAGCCAGGGGTACAAGGAATCGATGAAATGATGATCGGCGTATATCTGGAACGGCTTGTCCGCGAGATTGCTGCGCGGCTCGAAGGGCTTGCCCCGGCGTTGCGCGTCGGCGCTACGCGCCGAAATCTCCATGCCGACCAGCTCGCGTTCGAGACAATCCAGGAATCCCTGCTCGGTGCCCGTGCCCTCGATGCTGGGCTTGGCGAGGATGACCACCGCGTCGCTGGACGCGATCTGCGTCTTTGCCGAGCGGACCTCCTCGATCTTGGCCGTCATGCAGCCGACCAACGTGGTCGAAAGCAGCAGCATGCAGCAGCGACCCGCGCGCAGGACGCGCGCTGCCCGGCGGGATGATGGCGTGCCACGAACAGACGTTGACGACATGTGACTCTCCCAGCGAGCGAATGCGCCGAGCCCGAACCCGGCACGTGTCAACCACCGGATCCCTCCGCGATCGCACATGCCCCGCTACCGCCCGGCCCGCGACATCCCGTATCGATGCCCGGAGACCGCCCCGGCGCGGGAAGGAGTGCATCCGAGTATACGCCAACGTATTCGCCGGAAAGATCGGAAAACCGCAAGCGCCCGGCGGGGGCGGCTCAGAACAGCTCGAGCTGGCCCGGGCCGGTTCGCGGCGGTCGAAAAGAGTCCATGTTGTAACGAAACCCATCCCGCGGGCTCAGCCCGGCTTTCGCGCAGGCCGTAGTGAATCGCTTTCGCAACAGCTCGGCGTACTCACCCTCCCCACGCATCCGGTGCCCCCAGCGCGGATCGTTACGCCGCCCGCCGCGCATCTCGCTCAGCCGCGAGAGTACGTGTTTCGCCTTCAGCGGCTCGTGCTCGGCCAGCCACTCCTCGAACAGGTCCTTGATCTCGTAAGGCAGCCGCAACAGGACATAACCTGCCGTGCGGGCGCCCGCCTCGGCGGCGGCATGCAGGATCCGCTCGAGCTCGGCGTCGGTGAGCACGGGGATCACGGGCGCGACCATCACACCGCTGGGCACACCCGCGTCGTGGAGCGTGCGGATCACGCGCAGACGCGCCGCTGGCGAGGCCGCGCGCGGCTCGAGGCGGCGCTTGAGCGCATCGTCGAGCGTGGTGATGCTGACGAACGCATGCACGAGGCCGTCTCGCGCGGCGCGTGCGAGCAGGTCGATGTCACGCTCGATCAGCGTGCCCTTGGTGATGATGGAGAAGGGGTGCCGGCAATCCACCAGCACCTCGAGGATACTGCGCGTGATGCCGTACTCGCGCTCGATGGGCTGGTAAGGATCGGTGTTCGCGCCGATGGTGATGGGCGAGCAGCGGTAGCCGGGCGCTGCCAGCTCCTTGCGCAGCAGCTGAGCCGCATCGGGCTTGTAAAACAAGCGCGTCTCGAAATCCAAGCCGGGCGACAGGTCCCAGTAGGCGTGCGACGGTCGCGCATAGCAGTAGATGCAGCCGTGCTCGCAGCCGCGGTAAGGATTGATCGACAGCTCGAACGGCAGGTCGGGCGACTTGTTGCGCGAGATCAGGGTGCGGCAGGGGGCCGGCTGCACCACCGTGGGCAGCTTCGGGAGCTCCTCTTCGAGCGAACCCCAGCCGTCATCCACGGCCTCGGCGCGGGTTTTCTCGAAGCGCCCGGCCGGATTGGAAACCGCGCCGCGGCCGGGACGGGGCGCGGGCCTGGTGGAACTGGCCATGCGGCCAGCATACTGGATGGATATACAGATTAGAAGAGGTCAGGCGCTGCGGGCCGCTCGCGGCTGTACCGGCTGCGGGAACCGGTCCATGCGCCATAGGGCCGGGAACAGCCGCATCCATATGCCGGTCACGGCCAGGGTTGCGAAACCGCCGATCACCACGGCGCGGACGGCGCCGAGCCAGGACGCCATCACACCCGAGCGGAAGTCGCCGAGCTCGTTGGAGGCCCCGATGAACACGGCGCTCACCGCGCTCACCCGGCCGCGGATCTCGTCCGGCGTCTGCAGCTGCACCAACAGGTGGCGCACGTAAACGCTGACCATGTCCGCAGCCCCCAGCACGATGAGCGCGGCAAGCGCCACGCCGAAATGCGTGGTCAGCCCGAACACGACGATGGCCATGCCGAACAAGGCGACGCCACCGAACATCCAGGCGCCCACGCGCCGGCTGAGCGGATGCAGCGCCAGCACCACGGCGCACAGGCTCGCGCCGATGCCCGGCGCGGTGCGCAGCAGGCCCAGTCCCGCAGGACCCACCTGGAGAATGTCGCTGGCGTATACCGGCAACATCGCGGTCGCGCCGCCGAACAACACGGCGAACAAGTCGAGCGAAATGGCGCCGAACACGATGGGCTTGGAACGCACGAAACGCAAACCCGAAAGGAGCGTCGCCAGGCTCGCCGGCTCGGTGGAGAACCGCTCCGTCGCCCGGGTGCGCACGCCGCGCATCAACACCACGCCGATCAGCGCAAGCACGCCCACCGCCGTGTACGCGGCCTGCGCACCCGCCAGGTAAAGCAGCCCGCCCAGCGCCGGACCGACCACGGTGGCAATCTGGAACACCGAGGAATTCAGCGCCACGGCGCGACTGAAGAGCTCGGCCGGCACCAGGTTGGGCAGCAAGGCTTGTCCGGCGGGCATGGAAAAGGCGCGCGCCGCGCCCATCAGCAGCATCACTGCGAATACCGGCCAGGCGGCCGTCACGCCGCGCAGGGTGAACACCAGCAGCAGCGCGGCGCATAGCGCCTCGGTCGCGTAGCACAGGGTGACGATGCGCGAGCGTCGATAGCGATCCGCCACGTGCCCGGCCGGCAGAATGAGCAGTACGAACGGCAGGAACTGCGACAGGCCGATCAAGCCGAGGTCGAGCGGATTGCCGGTGATGGCATACACCTGCCAGCCGACGGCCACGGTGAGAATCTGTGCGGCAAGCGTCGCGGCGAGCCGCGCCGTGAGAAAACGGACCAGCGCCGAATGGCGCAGCACGCCAAATCGGCCCCAGCGGGAGTCGGCCATGTTCGAAGAGTTCCGCCTGAGAGCATGCCGCGACCGTCATGCGGGCGCGGGAAATCCGCCATTCTAACCCGGACGGCTCCTCGAGCCGCAGTCCCCGGCGACGTACGGTGCGTCGGCATGCGATCTTCGGGCGGCGGCACAGCTCGCCCGACGGTCTTTCGTTGGTGGCTTACTGTGCGGCGCTGGCCGTGCGAATGGTCAATCGGTTGCGCACATCCCTGACGTTCTGCGCGTTGCGCACCAGCAACTCGGCCAGCTCACGTTCCTCGGCCGACGCGACTTCACCGGTGAGCGTCACGACATGGTCCTGCGTGGCGACCGCGATGGGCAGATCCCTGGTGTTCTGGTTGGCGTGCAGCTTCGAGCGCACCACGGCCGAGATCGAGGCATCGGCGACGGCGCGACGCAGGCCATCGCGCTCTTGCGCCCGCGCAATGCGCCTGGCGCGCCGTTCGGGCGACAACTCTGCCGTGTCCACGACCTCGAGCTCGTCCTGGACATCTGCAACCCCCTTGATGGCCCGGGCGAGCTCTGCCGCGAGCGCGCGCTCGGCCTGCGACGGCACCGAGCCGCGCAAACGGACCACGCCCGCACGCACGTCGACTTCGATACCCAGAGCATCCAGTTGGTCGCTCAATGCGTAGACGGCGGTGATCTGTCCGTCGATGCGCGCGTCGGCGAGCTGCTGCTGCAAAGCGGGCTCGTCCTGGCCGGCAGCCGCACGCTCGCTGCCCAGCGACAGGACCAGTAGCGCACAGAGCAGCGCGGCCGATGCCGCCGGCCAGCAGCCGGCGCGTCGGGGATAGCCGGAAATGCACGGTGTCATACGAAAATT
This sequence comes from Pseudomonadota bacterium, assembly GCA_003242495.1. Lineage (GTDB taxonomy): Bacteria > Pseudomonadota > Gammaproteobacteria > Steroidobacterales > Steroidobacteraceae > Steroidobacter. The sequence continues at coordinate 13,891 of QGUO01000006.1, forward strand.
TGCGCAGGCGAAACAGGGATCCTGCGTCGGAAATGCTTTACCTGCGCGACGAGTTCCGGCGACGTCGTCGATTCAGGACGCAGCGAGCCGCGCCTCGCTGCGCGCCGGGACGGGAAAGCGCAGGCGCACCACCGTGCCGCCCTCGGCATAGATCTGCAGCTCCCCGCGCAATTGCCGTACGAAGGCGTCGATGAGCGAACGGCCCAGCCCCACCGTCTCACCATCGGTTCCGGCTTCGAAGCCGGCGCCGTCGTCACGCACTGTGACCGTCAGGGTGTCCGGAGAGTCGCGCTCCACCTTGACCTCGATATGGCCACGCTGCTGGCCCACGAAGGCATGTTTGTAGGCGTTGGTGATCGCCTCGGTGACCAGCAGACCGAGCGGCACCGCCACTTCCGGACCGATGACGTCGCTGGGTGCCTCGACCCGCAACTCGATATGGCGGCTGCCCGCGAGGCCGCTGCGCCGCAGTTCCGCACACAGGTCCTCCAGGAACCAGCGCAGATCGATCTCCTGCAGGTTTTCCGACTCGTATAGCCGACGATGCAGCGTGGCCAGCGCATTGATGCGATTGCGGGCCTCGGCAAACGCCAACTCGGCGCGCGGATCGCGGATGCGCCGTGCATGCAGGTTGAGCAGGCTCATGACCAGTTGCAGGTTGTTCTTCACACGATGATGGATCTCGCGAACCAACACCTCCTTCTGCGCCAGCGATTCGCGCAACTCGGCCTCGCGTGCCGAGATCAGATCCGCCATGCGCCCGAACGTCTCGCCGAGGCTGCGAATCTCGGCCGGCGCCGCGACCACGCGCTCCGGGCGCACGGCGTGGCGCCCGGCCGCGTAGGCCGAGGTGATCCGCTCGAGATAGGCGATCCAGCGCACCACCAGGTGCTCGATGCCGAACCACACCACCGCGACCGCCAGGCCCCACATCAACAGCGGCGCGAACACGCCCCACGCCATCTGCGCAGCGAGCGGCCCGATCGCGGTGAGCAGCGGCACGCCGAGAATCACGAACATTCGTCCGCCGAGCAGCGGACTGATGGCGTACAGGCGCCAAGTGCCGTCGCGTCCTCTGTCCATGAAGGTTTGTGTGCGCGAGTGCAAGTGCGTCGTGACCACCTCCTCGCGCGGCAAGCCACCGGCAGCCGGCTCCGACGGATCGGCGGTGATGACGCCGCCTTCCTCGGTAAGCAGCGCGAACGCCGTGTCGCTCGAGGGAACGCCGCGTTGATAACGCCGCGACAGCCACTCGAGTCCGATGAACAGCGCCACGGCACCCTGCACTTCGCCACGTTCGTCGATGATCGGGACGGCGGTCCACATTCCCCAGGTCTGCGGCCAGGGATTGGCGCCGACCTCGCTCACCACGAAGGGGTCGCCGGCCACCGTGAGCTGGAACCAGCGGCGGTCGGCCATCGAAAGGACCTCGGGGATCGGCCGCGACGTGCACGTGATGACCCCTTCACGATTCATGACCGCGGCGGCGTCGTACTGCTCCAGCCCGGCGATCGCCCGCTGCAGTGCGCGCCGGCACAGCGTGCCACGACCGACCCGCACGTCGGGATGAGCTGCGAGGCTGGTGAGGATTTCCCGCGAAGCGGAGATCATGCTCACCTCCTCGTTCGCGGCAAGCTGTGCGGCCTGCGCGAGGCTCTGCTCGAGCGCACGCATGTTGGTGCTGTAGGTGGAAATCGAGACGAACACCGCGAGCGCACCGGGCGCCAGCATGGCGATGCCGACGATGAGCACGAGGCGCGGACGCAACCCGGCGTTGCGGCCCCACCAGCGGCGAGGCACTGCAGAGCGCTTGTTCACGGCGATGTCGGAGCGCGCGTGGCTAGCGGGATGCGGCGTTCCCTGGCGGCGACAGCGAATCTCCACCGGCAGGCGCGGCCGCCACGTGCGCTGCATCCTCGCCCAACAGGTCCACCAGGCGATCCCGCGCGCGGGCGATGCGGCTCTTGATGGTTCCCACGGCGCATTCGCAGACCTCCGCCGCTTCTTCGTAAGACAATCCCGTCGAACAGACTAGCACGAGCGCCTCGCGCTGGTCCGGAGGCAGCTGTTGCAGAGCGCGTGTGAGGTCACGCAATTGCAGCTTCACGTCGTGATCGGGCGACACCGAGAGCTGAGCGGCGCACACCCCTTCAGGGTCCTCCACCTCGAACTTGCGATGGCGCAGCTCCGAGTAGTAGCAGTTGCGCAAGATGGTGAACAGCCAGGCCTTGAGATTGCTACCCGATTGAAACTGGCCGCGATTGGTCCACGCCTTGAGAACCGTGTCTTGCACCAGGTCGTCGGCGCGCGCCAGGTCTCCACACAACGAACGGCCGAAGGCGCGCAGCGCCGGCAACATGGCGGTGATCTGTTCCAGGAAGGGATCCGAAACCGTCATCAGTGCTCCCGCGCAGCCCCGCCTCAGGCGCCGCGCTCCTTGTCTTCGAGTTGCTTGAGCAGTGCCAGAAACTCGTCCGGGACCGGCTCTTCCATGACTTCAGTGAACATTCGCCGCAGGCGATTGCTCAGCCACTCGGGAATCTGTTCCGTGCTTTCGGCGCCGGATATCGGTTGCGGCTCCGGATTGATTTTCTCGCTCATGCTGATGGCTGACTCGGTGTCCAACGGCAACCTCGCCGGTGGTCAGGATGTCGAATGGATGTACACTCCCCCTGGGTCAACGCCCGCACCGGACGCAAAGTTCCTGAAGGGACGGAACTTTCGTCGGTCTCGTACATATTAGCTCTCTGCAGGCGGATCGGCGCGCCGCACTCTTCTCAAGACGCGCACGGCCGCCGCGAATCTCGAATATATTCTTTCCGTGCGCGGCCCCTCGTCCGGGTAACGGGGTCGCCACCGACGCGCTGGCGGTACCGCGACAAGTACGATTCCAGGAGTTCCGAGATGGCGTTAGCCCATGCGATTGCAGAACATCTGCCTTACCTGCGCCGTTACGCGCGCGCCGTGTGCGGCACCCAGGCAAGCGGCGATGCCTATGTCCGCGCGTGCCTGGAGGCCATCGTCGCCGACAGCTCGGTGCTGCCGGCCGATCTGTCGCCGCGCGTCGGTTTGTACCGGCTGTTCCATGCGATGTGGGGCGCGACCGACATCGAGCAGCGTCCGATCGGCGAAACGAGCGGCGAGACCATGGTCGAGCGACGCCTCGAGCAGCTCACTCCCGCGCGGCGCCAGGCGCTGCTGCTCACCGCGATGGAAGGCTTCAACGTGAGCGAGACGGCGCGCATCCTCGACGTCGACGAATCCACGGTGATGACCATGGTGCGCCAGGCGGTGGACGAAATCTCCCAGCAACCGCGCACCCGCGTGCTCATCATCGAGGACGAGCCCATCATCTCCCTCGATCTGCAAAGCATCGTACGCGAGATGGGACACACCGTGGCAGCCATCGCGACCACGCGCGACGAAGCCGTGGCGGCCGCCCGGCGCACCGAGCCCGGGCTGGTGCTCGCCGACATCAAGCTGGCCGATGGCAGCTCGGGCATCGACGCGGTTCGCCAGATCCTGAGCGAGCTGGACGTGCCCATCATCTTCGTCACCGCCTACCCGGAGCGCCTGCTCACCGGCGAGCGACCCGAGCCGACGTTCCTGGTGACCAAGCCCTTCGCACCGGAGACGGTGCGCGTGGCGGTGAGCCAGGCACTGCTGTTCTCCTGATCGGCGGCCGCGGATCGTACCGGGATGCACGGGTCGGTCCGTGGATGGCTCGACGAGGCTCATGGGTGATGCCCGTGGATGGGCCTGCCGCGACTCGACAGGCAGGCCTCGCACCGTGATCGTCGGCGGCGCCACCGGCGGCCGCTAGATCGGCGGCGGTCGGCCGCGACTCGCGCCGACCACCAGCGCCACCAGGGTCAGCGCCAGGAACACAAAGAACAGGACTTTCGCGAAGCCTGCCGCCGCGCCCGCCACCGTCGTGAAGCCCAGCATCGCCGCCACGATGGAGATGATGAAAAACGTCAGTGCCCATGCAAGCATAAGCTTCGCTCCTCGAGGCACCCGCCGGTCACGACGACGTTGCTCGTGACTCGGGCTCCTTACCGCCCGGCCGCAACAGCCCTGCGCCAGACGGTCCTGCGGCATCGCACCGCAAGAACCTAACTCCCTCCCGCAACCGCGGTTCCCTGTGGCTCGGCAGGAACATCGGATAGCCTGTGCACGTTTTGCGTATCCGTTCCAACGCTGGAGAATACGCATGACGACCGCGATCAAAGCATTGAGCGCCAGCATGGCGGCGCTGCTGCTCGGGGCCGGATTGGCCGGTTGCGAGCGGGAGGGACCGCTCGAGCGGGCCGGGGAGGAAGCGGATGAGACCGTCGAAGACGTACGCCAGGGGTTGGATGACACAGCCGACCGGCTGCGCGACGAGCGCGAGCGCTGAACCGTTCCGACACGGCCGGCCCAGCCATGCCGGTCGTGTCGTCTCGTGCCTGCTCGGCATGCTGGCTGCGGTACACGTTCCGTGGAGCGCGCAGGCGGCGGATGAGGATGAGCAAGCCGTGCTGGCCCTCGAGAAACGCTGCGAAGAAGCCCGCGAAGCCCGGCTCAAACCGCTGCGCGAAGCGGAAATCGCCAAGTGCAAGGCCAACAAGCGCAACGATCCCGACTACTGTGAGCGCTTCTGGCGCGACTACGGCAATCCCGTGCGCCTGCCCAACGGCCGCATGTCGCCGCGGCTGCTCGACGACCTGCCCGAATGCGTGGCGGCGTATCGCGCCCGCCGGGCGCTCGCCTTCAAGTGACCTGAGTCGTCAGGAACCGTTCGATCAACGTCGCGACCGCGTCCGGACGCTCGTGATGCAGCATGTGCCCGGCATCGGGCACTCTGGCGTAGGTGAGATCGCGGATCAGCGTACGCATGCGCGTCTCCTCGATGAGCGCGCCCAGGCGCGCCACGAACGGCGACTCCGCGCCGATCACGAACAACAGCGGCGCGGTGATGGCACGCCAGCAGGCCTCGGCCTGCTCGCGCTGATACAGGATGGGATTGATGCGCCGATGGCGCGGATCGGCACGTAGCCCGATGCGCCCGTCGGGCATGGGCCGCCCCCAGGTGCGGGCGATGAATTCCAGGCGGTCCGGCGGCGTGCGCGGGTTGCGTGCCGCAAGCACGCGCACGAGGCCCGCATAATCGTCATAGGTCGCGAAAGGGCTGCCGGCCCGCACATCATCCAGCCACCGACGATAGCGCTGCGGCGCCGTTTCGGGATCGGTACGCGGCAAGCCGAACCCCTCGAGGCTCACCACACGACGGATGCGCTGCGGCCTGATTCCGGCATACAGCATGGCGATATTGCCGCCCATGCTGTGGCCGATCAGATCGAGCGGTGCGTCGGGGGAGAGTCGATCGATGATGGCATCGAGATCGGCCAGATAGTCGGGGAACCAGTAGCCATCCTGTGCCCAGGCGGTACGCCCGAAGCCGCGCAGATCGAAGGCCACCAGGGTGTGCCGCGGCGGCAGACAGTCGACCAGGAACTGAAAGGTCTCGCCGGTATCGCCCCAGCCATGTACCAGCAGGATGGGTTGTGGGTCGTGACCCGGCCAGCGGTAGAACTGATGATCGAGCCCGCGGATCCGTACCGTTTCGAGCTGCGCCGCGCGACGCGCAGCGTAGGGGCGCACCGGGGAGGACATCGCGCGGACTTTGCGGAAGGACCGGCTGCCCGCCGGGGCGGGCAGCCGGCCAATGCGCGTTATTGCGGCACGCGCACGATGCTGGTCGCTGCCTGCTTCGTGCGGCGCTGCTTGCGCGCAGCGCGCTTCTTCGGGGCCTTCTTGGTGGCCTTCTTGGCAGCCTTCTTGGCGACCTTCTTGGCTACCTTCTTGGCGACTTTCTTCTTGCTGACCTTCTTCTTGGCGACCTTCTTACGAGCAGGCGCCTTGACCTTGGCGACCTTCTTCTTGGCGACCTTCTTGGCCACCTTCTTGGCGACCTTCTTGGCTACCTTCTTCTTGCTTACCTTCTTCTTCGCTGCCTTCTTACGCGTTGCCACTTTGGCACCTCCGGGTTAGTCCCACGATTTTTGGTTTGCTTTCGGCGAAAATCGCCGCGCGCAATTATTACATGCCCGAAGCAAACCTGGGGCATCATTACTCACATGAGCGAAGTCGACGCCGCCGTCGCCGAAATCGTGGAGCACGCCCGGTCGCTGCAGCCGGGGGAGCGCGCCGGCTACGTGCGCCGTGCCTGCGGCGACGACGAGACGTTGCTCTCACGCGTGCTGATCGCGCTCGGCGAGGACTCCTGCGACGCGAATTTCCGGCAGGCGCTGGCCGCCGCGCACGATCTACCGCTCACGCAACCCCCGCTCGAAGGCCAGCGGCTCGGACCTTATCGCATCGTGCGCAGGCTCGGCGCCGGTGGCATGGGCGAGGTGTACCTGGCCGAGCGCGCCGACGATGAATACACGCATCAGGTCGCCATCAAGCTGGTGCGCGGCGGCCTGGTCTCCGCGCAGGTGCAGAGGCGGCTGCGCACCGAACGCCAGATCCTCGCCGGTCTGCAGCATCCGAACATCGCCCGGCTGCTCGACGGCGGGCGCACGCCCGACGGTACTCCCTATCTTGTGATGGAGTACATCGACGGCGAGCCCATCGACGTGTATTGCGATCGACGCCGGCTCACGCTCGAGGAGCGCATCGCCCTGCTGCGCACGGTGTGCTCGGCGGTCCACTACGCGCATCAAAACCTCATCGTCCATCGCGACCTCAAGCCCAGCAACATCCTGATCACCGCCGATGGCACCCTGAAGCTGCTCGATTTTGGCATCGCCAAGCTGCTGGACACGCGCTCCAGTTCACAAACGCTGGCGGTCACTCACTACGAATACCGGGTGATGACCCCGGCGCACGCGAGCCCCGAGCAGGTGCGCGGCGACACCATTACCACCGCCAGCGACATCTACGTGCTGGGCGTGCTCGCCTACGAGCTGCTGACCGGCCGCAAGCCGTTCCAGTTGATCGACAGCAACCTGGCGCACCTGGAGCGCATCATCTGCGAGCAGCAACCTCTCGCGCCGAGCGCCATGGCCGCCCGTACCGAGGTGGAATCGCCGGATCTCGCCGTCGAGATCGCGGCCGCGCGCTCGACCAACTGCGTGCGGCTGCGCAAGCAACTGGCGGGCGACCTGGACAACATCGTGCTGATGGCCATGCGCAAGGAACCCGAGCGGCGTTACAGCTCCGCCGAGCAGCTGTCCGCCGATCTCGGTCGGCACCTCGCCGGGCTGCCGGTGCTCGCGACCGGGGATTCCTGGTGGTATCGCGCACGCAAGTTCGTGGCGCGCCATGCGGTAGCCGTGACGACATCGGCGATCGCGATCACGACACTGGGCGTCTTCGCAGCGGTCACGTTCCTGCAAGCCCAACGCATCGCCGTGGAGCGCGACATGGCGGCCACCGAGCGCGCGCGCGCCGAGCAGGTGTCCTCGTTCCTGGTCGAGCTGTTCGAGCTGTCCGATCCCTCGCGCAGCCGTGGGCACCAGATCACGGCGCGCGAGCTGCTCGACATCGGCGCGCGGCGGGTGAGCACCGGGCTCGCCGATCAGCCGGAGACCCGCTCGAGCCTGCTCGCCACCATCGGGCGGGTCTACAGCGCGCTGGGCCTGTACAACGAGTCCATCGAGCTGCTCGAAGACGCGCTCGAATCGAGCATTGCCCTGCACGGCCCCAGTCATGATGCCGTGGCCACCGCGTTGCTCGCGCTCGGGAACGCCCTGTGCGAACGTGGCGAGCTGAACGCCTGCGAAGCACGTCTGGAAGCGGCGCTCGAGATGCAGCACGAGCTGGCCGGCCCGCAGGCGATCGAGACCGCACCGACACTCATGAGCCTGGCGCGCCTGGCGCAGCAGCGTGGCGCGCTCGACGAGGCCGAACGCCTGTACAACCTGAGCCTCGCGACCTACCGACGTCACGACCGGGAACGCACGCCGGAGGCCGCTTCCGTAATGAATGAGCTGGCCGGCCTGTTCTCGTATCGTGGAGACTACGAGCGGGCTGCCGTGCTCTACCGGACGGCGCTCGACATCGACCGGCAGTCGCTCGGGCAGGATCACCCCCACACCCTGATGCACCAGCACAACTTGGCGCTGGCACTGCATCTGGCAGGCAAGATCGCGGAAGCCGAACCCCTTTATGCGAGCTCGACCGCAATGCTGGAGCAGGTACTGGGCGCCCGCCACCCCTACACGCTCGATGCCTTGGCGAACCACGGACGGTTCCTTCACCGCAAGGGCGACCTCGAGCAGGCCGAACGCCTGTTCAGCCAGGTGCTGGCGATCGATCGCGAGGTACGCGGCGCCGAGCACCCCTACGTGGGACACGATCTGGTCAACCGCGCCATCCTGATGCTGGACCTGGGACGCTATGACGATGCCGAGGCCGACCTGCACGCGGCACTCGAGAT
>QGUO01000314.1 GCA_003242495.1 Pseudomonadota bacterium
ACTTCGCATAGCGCAGGTCCAGGTGGCCGCCATACGCATCCTGCCAGCCCTCGTTCAAGTAAAACAGGATGTTCAGTTCGCGCACCCACTGGGTGTTCTTGGGATGGCGGTTGAAATCGGCATGCATGTCGAGATAGCTGCCAGTGCCGCCCTGGTGGATACCACCGCCCACGAAGGCATCGTCGACGAACACCTCGTAACCCAGAAGTTCACACAGAAAGCGCCGGAAGCGGTCGGAGATCAAATCGTCGCGCATTTCGGCGAACAGCGGGCCGTACTCGTAGAACCGCGGGTGCTCGAACTTGTTGCGCGCGAACACGTAATCGCGCGACTGCTGGTCGGCCTTGGGCGGCGGGATCGCGGCAACCAGCGCGCGCGCCTTGGCGTCGTCGAGCACGCCGTCGACGATCAAGTGCTCAAAGGGCTGCGCCGTGCGAAAGCTCGCGACCTTCTCCGCCAGCCGATCTTCAAGAACGTCGAATTGAATCAAGCGTCTGCCTCGCTCGTTGGAAGTCTCGGCCAGGCTGCCGGCCGAGGGTTACGCCGATCCGCTCAGGCGACCACGGGTTCCGGCAACCGGCGCTTCGCGTCCAGCACGCGGCGGCGATCCAGCATCACGGCGAGCGACAGCCCGGCCACGAACCCCATGAACATGCCGACCGCCGCGTACAGCACGGGTTTCGGACGCTCGTAGTCGTCCAGGTCAGGGGGCGCGGCGCGATCGAGAATGCGGAACGCGAACTCCTCGCGCACCTCCGCAATGGTCTGGCGCTCGATCTGCGTCTGCACGAGCTGGGCAATGGCCTGCTGCAGGCTCACGACCTGGGTCTTGGCAAGCTCGACGTTGAGCTGGCGGATGCTGCGTGCCGCCTCGTCGATGGCCCGCTGGCGCATGGCCAGATTCACTCGATTGGCCAGCTCGTTGGCCCAGTCGGCCGCGACCTGGGGATCACGCCACTCGATCTGCAACGTGACGTGCCCGGTGGCTTTGTCCTGGTAAACCTTGCGGACTTTGCGGTTGAAGTACTTGTAGGCGTCCCACAGGGTGGGCACCTTGTCGCCCGTGACACGCCACTCGCCGGTTTCCGCATTCCACTTCTTGTGAAACAGCACCGGCATGAGGTCGTTCTCCTCGATGAACGCCTGCGTCAGCTCCCGGGACTTGAGCAATGCCAGCGCCTCGTCGGTTTCCGCATCGCTCGGCAGCAGCACGCCGGCCAGCGACGCAAGCCCTCCGAGCTGCCCCAGCATGGACGAGCCCGACGAGCCGCCGAGCGACGAGGAGGTGTTCGCCGGCACCAGGAGCGCCTGCGCCCGGTAGATCGGCGTCATCAGAAAGGACCCTGCCAGCGCGAGCGCCAGGAACAGCGCGACGCCCGCCGCGATGAGCCACCGGCGGCCGCGTGCGATGTCGATGATGTCCGCGATGGTCAGGTAATCGTTCATTTATCTCTTCGCCAACTCGGAGTTTCCCCCAACGGGAAACGCTCGAACACCTGGTCTAACCGACCGGCGCGGTGCGCACGGCGTCGGTCACCACGCGCTCGAGCGCATCGGCGGCCCGCTGCCAGGTGAACTGCTGCACGAACTCGTGGCCGCGGGCGGCGAGCCTGGCCCGCAGGTCGTCATCGGTCGCCAGACGAATGATGTTGCGCGCGAGCGCGACGGGATCCCGCGGCGGGCTCATGAGCGCCGTGTCGGCGTGGCGAGCGAACTCACGATGGCCATCGATATCCGTGCAGGCCAGGGCGCACCCGCACATCATTGCTTCGCACGGCGGCAGTCCCCAACCCTCCGTCCAACTCGGGCCCACGAAAATCGCCGCGCGATTGTAAACCGCGCGCAAGGCTGGCTGCGGCAGATTCTGATGGTAAGCGATCCAGTCAGGCAACCCGGGCGGCGCAGCCGTTGCGCCGAAGAGTTCCACACGCAGGTTGGGAAGCTCCCGCCTGGCGAGCTGCAGCGCCTCGAGACCGTCCTGCGAGCCCTTCCAGGGCTGTGGGTGATAGAGCATGGCCACCGATCCCGGCGGGCGCCCGGCCGGATCGTTATCGATGCCGAATGCCTGGAAATCGAGCCCGTTCGGCACGTAATGACAGTGCTCGCCGAGCTCGCGGCCAATGTCCTCGAGCCAGCGCGAGATCACGATCTTCGTCAGGGGCAGACGCCAGGTGGCCATGACGCGCGCCTCGGGTCCGCCCCAGGTCTCCAGGTGCTGCACCAGGTAGAACTTGCGCCCCTTGCGCGCCGGCCAGGCGGCCAGGGTCTCGGCCGTCTGCCACCACGTGGCGAAGATCGCGTCGCCGTCCGGCACGAGCCAAGACTTGAGCGACGGAATCCATGACAGGCGCACGCGCGGGTCGACCCGGAACCAGCGATCCGGGCGCCACGCCCCCACCAGCCCTTTCAGGGGAAAGCCGAGGAGCTGGCTGCGCAATGCCCTCCCCCGGCCGATCCCCTCCGCGGGCATGTACGCCGAATGCACCACGGTGACTGCGTGGCCGCGGGCCGCCAGCGCATTGGCGTACTCGTAGACCACCTTGTAACCACCGGTCGGGCGCGGCGCGCCCGAGGGCAGGAGGAAGGTGATTCTCAACTCTCGCTCCTTGCGCGCCAGGGCAGGGTCAAGCGACGCTGAAAGGCGACCACCGCCGCAGCGAGATCGGGCGATGTACGCCAGGCCCAGAGCGTCGAGGCCAGCACGATCCCGAGCGCGACGGCATACAACCATGGCCGCGCGGCATAGTCACCCAGCCCCACGATCGCGGCTGCGCCGATCCACGCCGCGCCGGTCCAGAAAGCGGCCATGCGCCACACGTGCAATCGCGCGAAGATCATGAGCAACACGGTATCCATCACGGTCACGATCAGCATCGCGGCGGCGGCGCCCACCGCGCCGAACAGCCGGATGCACAGCCACAGAATGACCGCGTGCGGCAGGATCTCCAGGAGATGGCATTTGGCGGTGATGTCGGGCCGTCCCGAGGCCTGCAGGTAGGCCGAGGGAATCATGGCCAGGCTGTTCAGCCAGATGCCTGCGGCGAGGAGCACGCCGGGCGCGCTCGCCCGCGCGGCAAAGTCCGCATCGATCCATAGAGTAAGAAAGGGATGCATCGCCGCAATCAGCGCAACGACCGCCGGCGTGACCACCGCGATGAGCACGCGTGTGGAGCGCGCCGCAAGCTCGCGTGACGCGTGCTCGTCGGCGGCGGAAATCCGCGGGAAGATGCTGCGCGCCAGCGCCCCGGGAAACACCGAGATACGACGCACCAGCTGATCCGGGACGGAGTAATACGCGACGGCCGCGGCGCCCAGCATGGCGCCGATCATGAACTTGTCGAGGGTCATGAAGAACGGCACGATGAGCGCCGAGATCGACACCCAGGCGCCATACCCGAACAGCGCACGCGCATGACGGCGCTCGGGCGGCAACGGCCCGCCCGGCGCCACCAGGCGTAAGTTCGCCGCGAACAGCAGCAGCATCGACAGGCCGCGGGCCATCACCGATGCCGCGATCAGCGTCTGCAGATCGATGGCCACCGTGTAGGCCGCGATTACCGGCGCCGCCTGGACGATGACGGCGCCCAAAGCCTGCAAGCCATTGACCACGTCGAAGCGCTCGCGGCCATCGAGCGCGCCGCCGAGCACGCCGGCCAGCGTGGCGAGCGGAACGGCAACCGCCACCCACGGGAGGGCGGGAAGGATCTCTTCTCGCGCCGTCGCGCCGATTTCGAACACATGCGCCATCAGCGGCTCGGCGAGCAGATACAGGCTTGCCGCACCGGCCAGGCCGAAGGCGAGATTCATCCACAACGAGGTCCAGAAGACTTCCCGCCGGCCGCGCACGTCATCGGCGGGCACGCGCGCGATCCGGTTCGCCGTGGCGCGCGACAGGCCGAAATCGAACACGCCGAAGTGCCCAAGCAACAGCCAGACCAGCGCCAGCACGCCAAAGCGCACCTCGCCGATCTTGGCGAGCAGCAGCGGAATCGTCACCAACGCCGCCACTGCCGGCGCAACCGCGCCAAGCACGTTGTACAAAGTATCGTTGCGCAGACTCAAGAGGCGTTATGACTCCGTCGATAGAGCGAGAGGGGCGCAGGTCAGCGCGCCGCGGGCTATCGGTGGCCACCGCGCGCTCCGCTCGCCTGCGCCTCGGTCCGCCCGACCGGCGCGCATCGTACCAAGTGCCCCCTCGTCGCGCGATTGTCGCCGGCTCGTGCGCGACTGGCCGCGTGGCGCGGGGTGCGACGGGCGGTTATCCTTCCGCCACCAAACGTGGATCGCCCGACGGGCGCTTCCGCCAAAACAAAGAGATTCGACCAGCCAAAGAGAAAAGCGACCTTGCGCAAGGCCTTCCGTCAGCTCCTCGCGGGCAGTCTGATGATCGGATTCGCTGTGGACTGCTCCGCCGCCGCCTCCGGGGTCAGCCCCTACCTGCCGCTCAACCTGTCGCCCGAGATCGAGCTGCAGATCGAGCGGGTGCTCATTCTGGCGGACAAGCCCGTGCTCACGCGCCCCATCGCCGCGGCTACGGTGCTGGATGCGTTGCCCGCCGCCTGCGAGGTCGACGAGGTCCTGTGCCGGCGCGTGCGTCGCTATTTGAACCGCTACACGGCGCGGGTCGACCTCACTCACGGCAGTCTCGAGGCGGCCGTCTCCGGCGGCACCGAAAAACCGCTGCCCAACCAGCGCGGCATGACCACCGACAGCGCCTGGCAGGCGTCGCTGCGCGGACAATGGCAGCCGAACGCCTATACGCTGCTCAGCCTGGGCGCGGTCGGCTACGACGGCGACGTCGTGCCCAGCGGCTCGATGCTGAGCCTCGGGTTCGAGTATGCGCAGCTCGACATCGGTTACCGGGACCAATGGCTGTCCCCGTTCACCCAAAGG
>QGUO01000315.1 GCA_003242495.1 Pseudomonadota bacterium
GCACCTGGTTGGTGAAATCGTAGGTGCGCACCTCGCCGGGCGCCGGTTCGGCCTCGGTATCCACCGCGCCGCTGTCGACGCCATGCAGGAGGGCGTCGATTTCGTCTTGATTGAGGATGTCGTTGCCGTGCATGGAACAAGCGACCCTTCCGACGTGGTTACTGCATCACGAAACTGGTGAAGTACAACGCCTCGAGCCGGTCGCCCGAACCGCCCTCGCTCTCGAGCACGTTCGCGACCGCCTCGAGCGCCTCCTCGCGCAGCCTCTCCTTGCCCTCGCGCTGGGTGAGCGTCTCCTGAGTCTGGCTGCCGAGCAGCATCAGCAGCTCGTTACGGATCTTGGCGTCATGAGTGTTGAGCAGGTCGGCGGTCACCGGATCGCGCGTCAGCACCTCGACGGAGACCTGCAGAAAGCGCATCAGGCCGCGCGACTCGAAGTTCACGACGAACGGCGGTTCGAGCTTCACGTAGATGGCCGGGCCCTTGGACCTCAACGATTGCACGTCGTGGGACATCGCGACGTTCGCACCGCGCATGTCGACGATGAAGTACGCCGCGCCGCCCGCGACCGCCGCGGCGATCACCGAGCACACTACGACCACCACCCACAACGAGACGCCGCGCTTCACAGGGAGATCCTGCTCTGCCGCCGCATTCGCATTCGCCATTTCAACCCTCTCCGGCTCGCTCCAGCATGTCGCTGCCCTTCGCTTAGCAAGGCGCGTGCCACGCCGCCCGCGCACGCTGCAAGTGATTTACAGGAAAGGAGATTTAGCCGCCGAGGCCATTGTGAACTGCGACACATCACCGCCGCGGCGACGGAAACTTGGCGCCTCGAATGTGACCTGGCGCACGCTGCGAGACGAGCGCCAGCGCATCGCGCGGCAGGCGGCCGCCAGTGACCGCGGCCGCACCGACCGCACGACTCGGGACGCTCGAAGCGCATGAGGCCGCGACCGCGCTCGCGGGCCTCGACATCCATGCCTTGGCTGAGATCCGCGACACGCCAGGGTGTGGGTGAGCCGCCGCCGGACGCGTGCGAACGACGGGCTCAGGCGTAGGTATCGAGCAGACCCAGATGCACCGGTGCGGCGCTCGCCGGGGCCGTGAGATCGGCGCCACCCTCCGCGCCGCCGTGCGCGGCGCCGCCCGTGGAGCCGTGCGAATCCTGGCGCGGCGGCTCGTGGAACACACCGGCGTCGGCCAGCGACAAGCCCTCCGACGCAAACAGCTCACGCAGGCGGGGCAATGCGTGCTCGATGGCCGCGCGCGTGTCCGCATGCGCCGCGCCGAACCAGACGGTGGCCTGGTCGTCGCGCAGGGTGATACGCACTTCCAGAGGACCGAGGTGCTCGGGCGACAGCTTGAGCGACGCGGAGTGCTGGCCGCGCTCGGCCATCCAGGCGAGACGCGTGCCGAGCTCATCCCCCCACGCCGCACTGCCGACCGGGGTTTGCAGCGGATGCATGCCCAAGTGATCCGCGCGTGCGGCCGAGCGGAGTATGTGCGAATGGTCGGATGCCGTGGCGCCGCCGACACCGAGCGCCGCGACGGCGCCCGGGACCGGCTCCGCCGCCACCTTGGCGTCGAGCTGCTCGACCGGGCCCGCATGCGCGGGCGCATCGCCTCCCGCGGCCACCGCCGACCGGCTGGCGAGCATCTCCAGTGCCTCCGACAGGCCCTCCTGCCCCGGCATCGGCGACCGCGACATCAGCGCCGACGACAGGGTCGCCTCGACGGCTGCCGCGACCCCGCCCGGCTGCGCGCCGGCCTGAGTCGTCGCGCCGCCATGCGGCTCGAGCTGCGCCGGCGATGCAATGCTCGCGTGCGCCGTCAAGGCGAACGCCAGCGGAAACTCGATGGTCGCCTGCTCCGTGCCGGATGCCGGCGACGGCTCCGCGGAGGTCGCGGCCTTGACTGGCTTGGCAGGCGCCTGCAACGGCGTCAGGAAGATCGGCAGGCCAGCAGTGCTCATGTCAATGCTCCTGGCGCAGCGCGCGCTGCGCCGTCAGTTGGGCGCGCTCGTCCGTCTCGCGCTGCTCGCGTGCCTCCATGTTGCGACGGTCCTCGGCCGCCCACTTGGAGACCACGTGTCCCAGCGCCTTGGCGCGACGCGCCGCCTCTTGCCAGCGGCTGTAGAGGTTGTTGCGCTCCACCCGCAGCCGCTCGATGACCTGGGACTGCTGGGTCACCGCCTGGGCCAGGCGCGCCAGGAACGCCTGGTAGTCGCGCAGGCTCGTCGCGCCGATGCCGCGGGCCGCCGCCTGCGCGAACTCCCGCGCGTACTCCGCGCGATAGCCTTCGAGCTCCTCCAGCTTGGCCAAGGCCTGCGTCACGCGATGCTCGCACTCGGCGAGCGCCTGTGCACAGCGCCGCTCATGATGATCCACGACGTCCTGCACCGGGGCGAGGCGTTTGGCGCGGCTCATTTCGGCTGCTCTTCACCCGATCCCAAGAGCGACTGCAAGGCCTGCAGGCTCTCCTGGTAGTCCACTCGCTCGCGCATGTCCTGCTGCAGAAAGCCTTGCATGCGGGGCCACAGGGCAATGGCCTCGTCGACCCGTGGATCGCTGCCCTTCTGGTAAGCGCCGATGGCGATGAGGTCGCGGTTTTGCTGGTAGGTCGACAAGGTCTGACGGAAGCGTCGCGCCAGCGCGATATGCTCCGCGGGCACGATCTCCTGCATCACGCGGCTGACCGAGGCCTCGACGTCGATGGCCGGGTACTGACCGGACTCGGCGATGCGCCGCGAGAGCACGATGTGCCCGTCGAGAATGGCGCGCGCGGCATCGGCGATCGGATCGTTCTGATCGTCGCCCTCGGCCAGCACCGTATAGAACGCGGTGATCGATCCGCCACCGGCGGCGCCATTGCCGGCACGCTCGACCAGCGCCGGCAGCCGTGCGAACACCGAAGGCGGATAGCCCTTGGTGGCTGGGGCCTCGCCGATGGCCAGGCCGATCTCGCGCTGCGCCTGCGCGAAGCGCGTCAACGAGTCCATGATGAGCAGCACGCTCATGCCCTGGTCGCGGAAGTACTCGGCGATGGCCGTAGACAACCAGGCGCCGTGCAGGCGCATGAGCGGCGGCATGTCCGCCGGCGTCGCAACCACCACCGCACGCCGGCGTCCCTCGGGTCCGAGAATGCGCTCGACGAACTCCTTGACCTCGCGGCCGCGCTCGCCGATGAGCCCCACCACGATGACGTCGGCGGCCGTGTAGCGCGCCATCATGCCGAGCAACACGCTCTTGCCCACGCCGCTGCCCGCGAACAGGCCCACGCGTTGGCCGCGCCCCACGGTGAGAATGGAGTTGATGGTGCGTACGCCGACGTCGAGCGGTTCCTCGATAGGCTGACGCGCCAGCGGATTGATCGGTGTGCCCGTCAAGCGCACACGGGCCTCGCAATCGAGCGGGCCGAGCCCGTCGAGCGGCCGCCCGGCGCCGTCGATGATGCGCCCGAGCAGCTGTGGACCGACCGGCGCGGTTTCCGCCCCCAGCCGCGGCACCACCCGGGCGTTCGGTTTCAGGCCATGGATGTCGCCCGTCGGCATCAGGTACAGACGATCGCCCGAGAAGCCCACCACCTCCGCCTCGATGCGTCCGCCGTCGCCGACGAGCACGTCGCAACGGTCGCCCACTGCCGCCTGGCACCCTGCGGCTTCGAGCGTGAGCCCGATCATGCGCGTGAGCACGCCTTCCACGGGCGGCGGCGGCACACTGCGCGCCTTGCGCAGACAGCTCTCGAGGTGCTCGCGCCAGAACGGCGCGCGATGGATCTGCGGCGCGGTGCTCATCGCCGACGCGCGGTCATTCTGTCTCGCGTGCACTGCGCCGCTCCTCGCCCATGATGGTGCCCACCACGCTGGCCACGCGCGTCTCGAGGCGCGCATCGATCTGCGCCGTCTCGGTCGTCACGCGGCAACCGCCGCGCGACAGGACCGGGTCCTCGACGATGCTCCAGGCACGCTCGGCGGCCGGTGTGGCGAGATGCTCGCGCACCACGGCGGCATCCTCCGGGTGCAGGTGCACGCGCACGTCGCGGGCCGTCGCCGGCAACAGCGCGACACACTCGCGCACGATGGCGATCACCTGGGCCGGGTCGATGCGCAGCTCGCGGCGTGCGAGCTGCTGCCCCACGGTGAGCGCCAGCTTGACCAGCTGTTCCTCGACCTCGGCGTCGAGCTCCTCGAGCGGCCGGGCGAGGACCTGCCATATCTCGTGGAGCTGTTGCGTCTGGCTGCGCAGCTGCTCGATCAGCGGCTGCATCTCCGCGCGCGCGGCGGCGAGCCCCGCCTCCCGCCCCTCGTCGTAGCCCACCTTGTAGGCTTCCTCGTACGCGGCACGCTCGATTTCCTCGAGCTGCTGCACCGTGAGGCCTTCCTGCTCGGGCTGACTTTCCGGCTCGTCGTCGAATTCCGGCAGATCCCAGCGCTGGACCGTGGCGTTGCCGGCGGTCTCACCGTCGAGGTCACCGGCGATGTAGCCGGCAGCGTCGCCGCCGGGAAGCAACGCGCTCATATGTACTCGTCGCCCTTGCTATTGAGCTGGATGGTGCCCATCTCAGCCATCCTGCGCACCATGGCGAGAATCTCCTTCTGCGCCGCCTCCACTTCACTCAGGCGCACCGGTCCGCGCGCCTCCAGGTCGTCCTTGAGCATCTCGGCGGCGCGCCGCGACATGTTGCGATAGATCTTCTCGCGCAGCGTGTCATCGGCGCCCTTCATCGCGACCAGCAGCCGATCGGTGGGCACGGCGCGCAGCACTTCCTGCATGCTGCGGCCGCCGGCTCCGTGAAGGCCGCCGACACGGAACTTGAGATCTGGGATCTTGTGCCCAGCACCCCGGCGGACCTCTTGATCTGTTTGGCCAGCGCGTTTTCCTTGT
>QGUO01000316.1 GCA_003242495.1 Pseudomonadota bacterium
GGTCGCGGCGCCCGCGCGCGCCCCGTCGGCGCGGTTGGTCACATCGCAGGTCACCGCGTGCGCGCGCCCGCCGGCCTGTTCCACGGTCGCCACGACCTCGGCGAGCTGGCGCGCCGTGCGCGCCACCACGGTGACCGCGGCCCCCTCGGCGGCAAACCGTTCGGCGATGGCCCGACCGATGCCGCGACCGCCGCCCGTGACGAGCGCAACCTGCCCGCGCAGCCTGTCCCCCATGACGCCCCCCCTGATGAATGTTGTAACAGGATTCGAGCCGCGCCCGCGTCCCTTGTCAAGGACGATCGAGGGGACGACGAAGTCGCCTCACGGATTGCGCGGGTCGGCGGAGCCGATGTCGACCCAAACCCCGTCCCGGCACATCAGCACCTGGCTGCCGCTTTGGACGCAGGCGCCGTGGGCGTAGGGTTGCCCGTTGAACCAGCACAGAACCTCCCCGGGCACCTGCAGGCGGACGGTGTCGGACTCCTCGTCCAGCTCCTCGGCCACGGGCGAGTTGCGCAGCTCCGGATCCATCGCGCCGACCTTGGGAACTCCAACGCGCATCGTCATGAGGTTCGCTCTCCGCACGGCTGACCGCACCGAGGAACGTCGCCGTCCCGGCATTGTTCCCGCATTGCAACCGACCGCCGGCGAGACCCAACGCCTGCCCCGCAGGCCGCGCTCGCGCCAGGGCTCACCTCAGCTTCTGGGTCTGATCAGCGTCGCGGCGGCTGCGCCCGGCTTTCGACCTGCCGGCAGGCATGCGTGACCGACTCGCGCAGGATCTCGGCAAGACGCAGCGTACCGGGACCGGCGGCATCGCGATCGGCGAACACCAGGTAGAGCTGTACGATCAGCTCACGCCGCTCACGCAAGGGCAACGGGACGAGCGTGCCATCCTCGAGCTCGCGACGGATCTTGTCCTCGGGAAGCCAGGCGAAGCCATGGCCCCGACACACCGCGCCGATCGAAGTCGCCATGTTCGAAACCGTCCAGCGCTGGTCGACTTCCATGAACGCCGTTTTCTTGTCACGTCGCGAACCGCTGTCACGCACGATGATGTGCCGATGTTTGCGCAGCTCGCCGAGTCCGATCCTGCGGCCGAGCTTGTGCAACGGATGGTCGGGATGCGCGACCGCCACGAAGCGCACGGGCATGAGCGGCTCGCAGTGAAGCCCCGGCGGCACGCGCCCCGTGATGGCAAGCTCCACCATGCCGCTCTGCAAGGCTTCGTCGGTGCCGTTCAGCACGGTTTCGTAGAGCTCGATGTGCGTCTGCGGACTCTCCGCGCCGAAGCGCGCCAGGCATTCGAGCATCAGCCAGGTCGGGAAGAGAACTTCCGCCGCAATGGCGATCTCCGACTCCCAACCCGCCGACACCTTGCGCGCGGCCCGCTCGAGCGCGCCGGCATCCTCGAGCAGCGCACGGGCCCGCCGGTAGAGCAGCTGGCCGGTGGGCGTCAGCACGGCTTTGCGGCCCTGCATCTGGAAGACCCGCACCCGCAATGCGGCTTGTATTTTTTGCACGGCGTAGGTCACGGAAGACTGGCTCTTGTTGAGCCGCTCCGCGGCTTGCGCGTAGCCGCCGGCGTCGACCACGGCTGCAAAGCAACGCCATTGCTCGAGGGAAATGCGCGCCGACGGCGGAGTGGGCTGCGTCACGGATGATCGATCTATTCGATAGATAACCCGCACATTTTGGTATTTCTCATCGCATCGCTCAATATTTAAATGGCGATCCTCAGCTTTCGAATCGTATGGGAGGGTTCGCCGTGAGCACGCTCTTGAAAATCCATAGCAGCCTGACCGGCCCCCAGGGGCAGTCCTCGCAGCTCGTCGAGCGCCTCGCCCAGCAGTGGCAGACGCGCAATCCCGACGGCCGCATCCTCACGCGGGACCTGGCAGCCGAGCCGGTGCCGCACCTGACCGCCGAGCGCTTCCAGGCCTTCCTGTCCGATCCGCAGACCCGCACGCCCGAGCAGCAGGCCATCGTCGATTACTCCGACGCCCTCATCGCGGAGCTGCGCAGCGCCGACGTCATCGTGCTGGGCGTGCCAATGTACAACTTCAGCATACCCTCGACGCTGCGCGCCTACTTCGATCACATCGCGCGCGCCGGCGTGACGTTCCGCTATACCGACCAGGGCTCGGAAGGCCTGATCACGGGCAAGAAGGCCTATGTGGCCATCACCCGCGGGGGCTACTACGACGCGGCGACGGACACCCAGACGCCCTATGTGCGCAACTTTCTGGCGTTCCTCGGCATCGTCGACGTCGAGTTCATCCACGCCGAAGGCCTGGCCATCGGGGAGCAGGCGCGCGAACGAAGCCTGACGGCTGCACACCACAAAATCGCCCAGCTCCTGCCGGCGACGCTCGCGGCATGAGCCTGCGGTGGGCCGCCGGCCGTGCCGCACGCGAAGGGAGCGAGCGGACGGGCAGGATCGGGTGCAGTCAGCGCCCCGGTCCTGCGCCAACCGGTGCCGGCGAGCAGTGCGCCCGCGTGCGCCTCAGTCGTCGGGCCGCTCGCGCACGATCCGGCCGTCGCGCGGGTCGACCTTCAGCTCGACACGTTCACCTGACGGCGAGCGCGCCTCGATCTCCCAGAAACCGTCATCCTTCTCGATGTCGCTGATGGCCGTATAGCCGGCGGCCTCCAGCCGGGCGATGATGTCCTTGAGGTCGAGCTCGGCGGATCCACGGGCGGGACGCTGCTCGGGGGTCTGGGCCGGCGCCTGGGCGAGCGCCGGCGCCGAGCCGGCCAGCGCCGCGATGCACAGCAGCGACAGCAGGCGATTACGATGTGTCATGGGGTTCTCCTCTGGTATCGACGGTGGGGATGACAAGTCCGTCGTTCCAGAGCATGCTGCCAGCGTGTCCGTGAATGCCTCGTGAGCCGCCCGTTCACGAATCGTTTAGACGGCGTTTCTTACCTTCCGCTCCATGCGCGCCTCTGCCCTCCTCATTGCCGTTCTCGCCTCGCTGGCCGTCGGGCTGTTGATCGCACCCGCCCCCTTTGGCGCCGAGAGCCAGGACACCGCCCGCCGTGCCGTCGAGCAGGGTGAGCTCGTGCCGCTCTCGCGCATTCTGGCGAACGTGGAGGCGGAATTTCCCGGGCGCATCATCGAAGTCGAGCTCGAGCGCAAGCGCGGCCGCTTCGTATACGAGATCGAGGTGCTGCAAGCGGACGGCCGCGTGCTCGAGCTGCTGTACGACGGACGCACCGGCGAGCGCCTCGCCGCCAGGATCGACGACGACTGATGCGCGTGCTGCTCGCCGAAGACGACACCCGGCTCGCCGAGCGCATCGCCACGGCGCTCACGGCGAGCGGGTTTGCCGTCGACGTCGCCGGCAATGGCGTCGACGCGCTGCACCTCGGTAATGTCGAGCCCTATGACGCCGTGGTGCTCGACCTCGGCCTGCCACAGGTCGACGGATTGACGGTGCTCGAACGCTGGCGCGACACGGGAATCAAGACGCCGGTGCTGGTATTGACCGCGCGCGGCCGCTGGCACGAGAAGCTGGCCGGATTCAACGCCGGCGCGGACGATTACCTCACCAAGCCGTTCGAGATGGATGAAGTCGTGGTGCGCCTGAAGGCGCTCATTCGTCGCAGCGCCGGTCATGCCACCGCCCAGCTCCGTTGCGGTGAGCTGGAGCTCGACGTGAACGCTGCGCGCTTCTCCTACGCGGGTGAGCCGGTGTCCCTCACGGCGCAGGAGTACCGCATCCTTGCGTTCCTGATGCACCATCAGCGGCGCCTGGTGAGCCGCACCGAGCTCATCGAGCACGTCTACGATCGTGACTTCGATCGCGACTCCAACGTCATCGACGTGCTGATCGGGCGTATCCGCAAGAAGCTGCCCGGCGCGCTGCTGCGCACCGTGCGCGGACAGGGATTCATTCTCGAACCCCCTGCCGATGAAGCTTGAGTCCCTGCGCGCGCGGCTGGTCCTGGCCGCACTGGTGTGGGTCATGCTCGCAACGCTGCTCGGCGGCTGGGCGCTGTCGTATGCGTTTCGCAAGACGGCTGCCGAAACCTTCGAGACGCGGCTGGACTCTCTGGTCACCACCCTCATCGGCGCAGTGGAGATCAACGCCTCGGGTGCGCCGGAGCTGCGGCGGGATCCAGGCGAACCGCGCTTCGACGCCATCTATTCCGGATGGTACTGGGTGGTGGCGGACGAGCGCGGCCCGCTGCTGCGCTCGCGCTCGTTGTGGGACATGGATCTCGCGATCGAACACCGCGCACCTTCCGCGGAGCCCTCGTTCTCCACCCAACGCGATGCCACCGGCCGCGAGCTGCGGGTCGCGACCCAGGCAGTGTTGCTCCCGGGCCGCGACACGCCGCTGACCTTCGTCGTGAGCGCGGACGCCGCCGTGCTGGCGGCCGAGATCCAGCGCTTCGACCTGCTGCTGACCGTGGCATTGTCCGTGCTCGGCATAGGACTGATCGCAGGCATGCTCGTGCAAGTGCACTTCGGCCTGCGCCCGCTGCAACGCGTGGCGCGACAAGTGGAGCAGGTGCGCGAGGGTCGCGCAGTCGAGCTGCGCCCCACCGGTACACGCGAGCTCGACCTGCTGGTCGATGCGGTCAACTCGCTCATTCGCCACAACCAGCGGCTCATCGAGCGGACCCGTGCGCACGTGGCGGACCTTGCACATTCGCTCAAGACGCCGCTGGCCGTCCTCAAGGCCGACCTGCCGGACGATCCTCAGGTCGCATCCATGGAACGCATCATCGCCCGCCGCCTCTCGGCGGCCGCCACGGCAGGCCCCGGACAGCTCAGCGGCACGCCCATCGCCACCGTGATCGACGAGATCCTGCGCGGGCTGGGTCGCGTCTACGCCGACAGGCGGCTCGAGTTCCGCAACGAGGCACCCC
>QGUO01000317.1 GCA_003242495.1 Pseudomonadota bacterium
TCCCAGCGCTGTGCCGTGGCCCCCTTCTCGTCCGAGGCGTAGATCCCCGAGAGCGCAATGCCATGCGTCCAGGTCTCGAACTCGCGTCCCAGCTCGAGCTTGGCATTGGCCGTGTCGGTGTTCGTATTGCCCCGCGCCGCCACCAGGCCTGCTTCCGCCTTCACCCGCCAGTCGGACTCCTCCGCGCTCGCCACCGCCGGGGACAGCATGGCGGCGCACGCCGCCACCGCAGCAATGCTGCCTGTCGTTCTCGTCTGCACCTTTTCTCCGCATCGATGGCCTGTCACCGTGCGGCGACAGGCGTTGGTCTCTTGAATTCCGCGGGCCGCAACCCGATCTTGTCGTCGCAAGGTAGCGGATCGCACTCCCCTTGCGCCATCCTCCAGCCCCCCAAACCGATTAGAGGTCCCGCACATGGCACAGGACTCCGTGGCGTTCCAGGTGACCGCCAACAGCTTCATGGCGGATGTGGTGGAGGCCTCGGCAACCACGCCGACGCTGGTCGATTTCTGGGCACCCTGGTGCGGGCCCTGCCGCCAGCTCATGCCGGTGCTCGAGCGGCTCGCAACCGAGTACGGCGGACGCTTCAAGCTCGCCAAGGTGAATACCGACGAGGAGCAGGACCTCGCCGCGCAAATCGGCATCCGCAGCCTGCCGACGGTGGTGCTGTTCAAGGACCGCAACGCGGTCGATCACTTCGTCGGCGTCGTGCCCGAGTCACAGATCCGACAGATGCTCGACCGGCACCTGCCGGGCGTCGCCGAGACGCCGCTGGTCCGCGCGCAAACGCTGAAAAAGACCGGCAATCTGGCGGCGGCGCGCACCCTACTCGAACAGACGCTCGCCAGCAACAGCGATGACGTGGCACTGCGCGCGGAGTTGGCGGAAGTGCATGCGCTCGAAGGCGACCTCGAAGGCGCTCATGCGCTGCTGCACGAGCTGCAAGCCCGCGAGCCGAACCATGCCGCCGTCAAACGACTCGAGGCGCTGCTCACCTTCAGCGACGTGGTTGCCAAGTATCCGGACCTCAAGGCGCTGCGCGAGCGTGCCGCGGCCGACGCCGGCGACCTTCAGTTGCGGCACGCACTGGCCGTGCATCAATTGCTCGGC
Organism: Pseudomonadota bacterium; assembly: GCA_003242495.1. Lineage (GTDB taxonomy): Bacteria > Pseudomonadota > Gammaproteobacteria > Steroidobacterales > Steroidobacteraceae > Steroidobacter. The sequence continues at coordinate 1,111 of QGUO01000317.1, forward strand.
GGCGACGTCGAACCGGCGCTGCGCACCTGGCTCGACATGCTGCGCGATCATCCGCACTACGGCGATGGACTCGCGCGCAAGAGCCTGGTGCTCGCCTTCGAGTTGATCGGCGAGGCGGATCCGATCGTCGCGCGCACGCGCCGGGAAATGGCGCGGATGCTGTTCTAGTCCGGTCACCAGCCCTCGAGCCCGCTGCATGCGCCGCGTCGAGCCGCGTCGAAGCGGTCGGCGATGGCTCAGCGTACGGCAGCGGTGTGCCCGCGCGTATCCCCCGATCGAGGGATGGCGATCCGGCGTGAGATCGACGCGGCCCTGACGCGTGCCGTTGGTTTCGCGTACGATGCCCGGCGCCGTTTTCCCATCGTGCGTCGCACGCCGATGATCACCATCACCGCCCTGTACGCCTATCCGGTGAAATCCTGTCGCGGCATCGCGCTCGATCGCGTGACGCTGACCCCGGCAGGCTTCCCGCATGACCGCGAGTGGATGATCGTGCGCGGGGACGGGCGCTTCGTCACGCAACGCGAGGAGCCGCGCCTTGCGCTCATCGAGCCCAGCCTCGACGCCGGCACGCTCGAGCTGCGCGCGCCGGGAATGAGCGTGCTCACGCTGCCGCGCGAGCACGAGGGGGAATCCCTGGAAGTGCGCTGTTGGCGCGATGTTTGTGCCGCCTTCGACGCGGGCGAGGAAGCGGCCCGCTGGCTGGCGGATTTTCTCGGTGCGCCGCACCGGCTGGTGCGCTTCGACGCGCGGCATCGACGGCCGAGCGCTCCCGCCTGGACGCAGGGGCTGGAGGCGCTGAACCGGTTCAGCGACGGTTTTCCGTGGCTGTTGATCGGGGAAGCATCACTGCAGGATCTGAACGACCGGCTGGCCGTCAAGGGCATCGCGCGGTTGCCCATGAACCGCTTCAGGCCGAATATCGTGCTCGCCGGCCTGCCCCCTTACGGCGAGGACGAGGTGCACGAATTCATGATCGATGGTGCGCGCTTGCGGGTCGTCAAGCCCTGCACACGCTGCATCATCCCCACCACCGATCAAGCGACCGGAACGCGCGCCGGGATCGAACCGCTCGCCACGTTGCGTCAGTACCGGTTCGAGGCGTCATTGAAGGGCGTGCTGTTCGGCCAGAACCTGGTGCTGGCGGCCGGGACCGGATGCGAGCTGCGCGTCGGTCAACGGGTCACGGCGACGGCGCGTTGATGCGGTGACATCGCCGCGACGATCGCTCAACCATAGCCGTTGCGCTTCATCTCGCGGGACAACCGGCGCAAGCTGGCGCTCTCCCAGCCATAGCGCGCTTCGGCCGCAGGATCCTCGGCCACCGCCTCCTGCACGGCGACGACATGAGGCGCAACGCGCTTGATGGCGGTGCTTTCCCAGTCTGCCTCGCGATCGTCTTCGCCATCCTTGCCAGCCTCGTACACCAATGTCTGCTCGGGATCGACGTCCTCCAGGTCCGGGTCGATCTCCGGAATCGGGCGCGGCATCCTCACCGTCGCGTCATCGTCGATTTCCGGTTCCCGCTCTGTTGTCATAATGCGATTCGCCTCAGCTGCCCAATGTCTACCTTACCGCCCGCTCACCGTGCGCGTCGTGTAGCCGATCACACGCGGGCACCGTGAGCGCTGTCGCCGGTCGAGCGCCGCCGCCGTAGCGGGGACTGGTTGCTGTTCGGACGACAGTCGCGGCGCCCTGGTGAACGTTTGCTGCAGGGGCGAAGTTCCGCGCATTCAGAGGCGCTCGATGCGTAATGAGCCGAAGGCGATGCCGAGATCCCAGCCGCGCCCGGTGCCGGTCAGCGCCAGCGATACCTCGCCCTTGGTCATGACCTGCGCCTTGCTGGATTTGACTGCGCCGGCGTGCGCTTCCGCAGACACATAGGCACCGAGCAGTTCCTCGATGCTGGCGATGCGGGAGAACTCGCCGCGGCCGTTCTCGATGGTGGACTTGCCCACCGTGAGCCCGCCGCCCTTGGCGCTCAGCTTGACATTCATCGACTGTCCGTTGTTGCAGTGGACGGTGCCCGTGCCCGAGGCCGTCTTATAGAACACCGACCAGCCTTTCATCGTGAATCTCAGATGACAATCGAGGTCGGCGGCATGCGCCTCGCCGCCACCGGCCAGCATGGCCAATGCAACAACCGTGGCCGCGACCTGCCAGTATCGCATCCCCATTCGCTGCACTCCTTTCAATTGGAACTCGTCAGAGCCGCTCTCCGCTGAAGCGGAAGTCGCCGAAACGTGTGCGACAGGTGCCGCTCACGGTATCCGACGCAGTGCTGCCCTCGAACGCCAGATCGAGCGAGCCCAATGCCCCCTGCACACGGGTGCCGAACGAGAATGCTGCGCCCTCCACGCAGATATCGGCGAGCGGCGTCGCCCCGGCCCGCGAGTGCATCGAGCCCCGGTAGCCCTGCCCGGTCTGCACCAGATCCCAGGTAAAATCCTGCCTGCCGAGCGGTGTGTCCATTGCGACCTGCCATTTGCCTGCTACGCTCATTCGGTCACAGCCTCCATCGTTGCAGCGACGAACGTTACACCATGAACGATCTCTCGACACCCCTGGACGAGTTCTTCCAACGGCATCGCGACCAGGGTTCGCCGCTCGTGCTGGCGACGATCGTGCATACCGAGGGTTCGACGTATCGCAAGGCGGGCGCACAGATGCTGATGGCGCCCGACGGCTCGGCCGCGGGGCTGCTGAGCGGTGGCTGCCTCGAAGCGGATCTCCTGGAGCGGGCCCGCCAGGTTCTGGCGAGCGGCGAGGCGCAGATCGTGGAATACGACACGCGCACGTCCGACGACCTCATCTGGGGCATCGGCCTGGGCTGCGAGGGAGCGATGCGCATCCTGCTCACGCCGCTCGATGCGCAGAACGGTTATGAGCCTTTCGCCTATGCGCACGCCTGCCGTGCCCGGCACCAGCCGGGCGCCTTCGCCCTGACCATCCGCAGCGCCGGACGCCACGCCCTGGGCGCCTGTCACGTGCCGGGCCGCACCGCGGACACACCGGGCGCCGTCCTGGAGGCCATGCAGGGGGCGCGTTCCGGGCAGGGACGCGATGCACACGGCGCGGTCGAGGTGGACGCGGACGATGCGCGCTTTCTGATCGTGCCGGTGCGCTTGCCGCCTCGGATCGTCATCCTCGGGGCCGGGCCCGACGTGGCGCCGCTGGTGGAGATCGGCGGCCTGTTGGGATGGCAGATCACCGTGCTGGATCATCGCCCCGCCTACGCGGTCGCCGCGCGCTTTCCGCGGGCGCAACGCGTGGCGCTCAACCCCGCCGACCGGCTCGCGGGCGAGCTGGAACGCGAGGACTTCGACGCGGCCGTAGTGATGAGCCATCACCTGCCATCCGACCTGGCGTACCTCGAAGCGCTGTCCGCCAGCGCCATCCCCTACATCGGGCTGCTCGGGCCGGCGGCGCGGCGCATGCGCCTGCTGAGCGACCTCGGTGAGCGGGCCGCGGCCCTGGAAGGCAGGCTGCGCGGACCGGTGGGACTCGACATCGGCGCGGATACGCCGGAGAGCATCGCGCTGGCCATCGTGAGCGAGATCCAGGCCGTCCTCGCCGGCCGCACCGGCGGGCCGCTCAGCACGCCCGCCGCACCTCCCGCGGCCGGCTAGCGGCCGGCGCGGCGCGCCGCGGAAGGCGGCACGCTGCGATCCCCGCGGTGGGTGCGCTCACCCGCGCCGCCGGGCGCGCAATGCCCGCCGCGGGTGCTTTTCGGGGCGCCCGAG
>QGUO01000318.1 GCA_003242495.1 Pseudomonadota bacterium
GTGCGGTCACGGTCGTCGGCGCGAGCGACCTCGACGAGGAGATCGAGCTGGCGGCGCGCTGGGCGCGCGCCCAGGTCGAAGGCGGTGCGCAGCGCGTGGGCGTGGTCGTCGGCGATCTCGCCGGGCGCCAGGCGGCGCTTCGGCGTGTGTTCGAGGATGTGTTCACCCCGGGGGCGCGCTGCATCGGCGCGAACGCCGAGCGTGCGCCGTTCGTGCTGGCCGTCTCGCGGCCCCTGTCGACGTATCCGCTGGTGGATGCGGCCTTGAGCTGCCTGGCGCTGGCGCAAGGCGGGGCATCCAGCCTGCTCGCGGGACGCCTGTTGCGCACGCCGTTCGTGCGCGGCGCCCAGCGCGAGCAGTCGGCGCGCGCGCTGGCCGATGCGCGTCTGCGCGCGGAGCGGCGCGAGCGCTGGGATTGGCTGGAGATGGAGCGCTGGGCGGGCGTGACCGGCTGCATCGAGCTGGAGGCGGCGGCGCGCGCGGCGAACGGGCTGCTGCGCCAGTACCGCGGGCGTGCGACGCCGAGCGTCTGGTCGGAGCGCTTCGATGCGGTGCTGCGCGCGCTCGGCTGGCCGGGCGAGCGCACGCGCGACAGCGTCGAGCAGCAGACGCTCGCCAAGTTCCAGGCCACGCTCGCGGAGCTCGGCGCGCTCGACGGGTTCGTCGGCGCGCTCGACCTGCGCGGCGCCGTGCGTCGGCTGCGGCAACTGGTCGCGGCGACACGCTTCGAGCCCGAAACGCCGCCGGCGCCGGTCACGGTGATCGACGCGACGACGGTCGCCGGCATGCGTTTCGATGCCTTGTGGGTGGCCGGCCTCGACTCCACGCATCTGCCGCCGCCGGCCGCGCCCGATCCGCTCATTCCGCTCGAGCTGCAGCGTCGTGCGCAGATGCCGGAGGCCTCGGCCGCGGCGACCTTCGCGCTCGCCAGGAGCCGGCTGGAGCGCCTGGTGCACAGCGCGCCGCATGTCGTGTTGAGCTGGCCGCAGCGGGAAGGCGACGCCGAGCTGCGCAGGAGCCCGTTGCTCGACGGGTTCGACTCGCTGTCGCCGGAGGCGTTGCCCACGGCGCCCGTCCGGCCCTTGCGCGAGCGCCTGTTCGAGGCGCGTCCGGAGCTGCTGGCCGAGCGCGACGAGCGCGCGCCGCCGCTTGCGACCGGGACGCCGCGCGGCGGCGCGCGCATTTTCGAGCTGCAATCGCGTTGTCCGTTTCGTGCACAGGCCGAGCTGCGCCTCGGCGCGCGACCGCTCGAGCACGTCGGGCCACACGTCGATCCCATGGAACGCGGCAAGCTCGTTCACCGGGTGCTCGCGGACGTCTGGGCGCAGCTGCGCGACCAGGCGACGCTCGCGGCGCTCGACCCGGCGGCGCTCGAGCGCATGGTGCGTGAATCGACCGAGCGCCACGCCGTGCAGAGCCTGCGACCCGCCACCCGGCACAAGGGGCGGTTGGTCACCTTGGAGATCGAGGGGACCACGCGCCAGGTGCTGCGTCTGTTGGCGATCGATCGCGCGCGCCGGCCGTTCACGGTCAAACAGGCGGAGCAGGACGAGCGTCTGGAGATCGAAGGCATCACGCTGCGTCTGCAACCGGATCGCATCGACGCGCTGGAGGAGGGCGGGACGCTGCTGATCGACTACAAGCTGGGCGCCGCGCATCGCGCCTCGCACTGGCTGGACCTGCGCCCGGGTCGCCCGCCGGCGCCGCAGATGCCGCTGTATGCGCTGGCCCATGCCCGGGGACTGGCGGGGCTGGCCTATGCGGTGCTGTCGCCGGGGGCGGTGGAATACCGCGGCTGGGCGGCGCAGGACGCCATCGCGCCCGGCATTCATGTCTACGAGCACCTGCGCCGTCGTCCCGGCCACCTGCCGGACTGGCAGAGCGTGCTCGCACATTGGGAGACGGTGCTGCGACAGCTCGCCCGTCAATACCTGCACGGCGAGGCCCAGGTCGATCCCTTGCCCCAGGAATGCACGCACTGCGGGCTGTCGATCCTGTGCCGCGTGCACGAGCGGCCGCTTGCGGCACAGCAGGAAGGCGAGGACGAGGTGGTCGATGAGTGACGTCGACGTCGAGCCGCCGCGCCCCGTGCGGCGTGGCACCTTGCCGGCGGCCATGGCAGGCGAACGCCCGGGCGATGCGGCGGCGCGTGAGCGCGCCATCGATCCCACGCGCTCGTTCATCGTGCAGGCGCCGGCCGGTTCCGGGAAGACCGAGCTGCTCACGCAGCGCTACCTGCGCCTGCTGGCGACCGTGCAGCACCCGGAGGAAGTGCTGGCGATCACCTTCACCCGTAAAGCCGCCGCCGAGATGCGCAACCGCATTCTCAAGGCGCTCGCCGATGCGGCCGACGAGACGCCGCCCCGCGAAGCGCACAAGCGCGGCACCTGGGAATTGGCGCGCGCGGTGCGGGCGGCCGATCGGGAGCACGGCTGGCATCTCACCTTGCATCCGGCGCGTCTGCGCATCCAGACCATCGACGCGCTGAGCGGGCAGCTCGCACGGCGTCTGCCGGTCTTGTCGGGGGCGGGCGCTCCCCTCGAGCCGACCCACGATCCGCAGCCGCTCTACGAAGAAGCCTGTCTCCGGCTCATCGAGTCGCTGGGCGACGGCTCGGCGGCGGCACGCAAGCTCGAGACGCTGATCGCGCATCTCGCCAACCGGGTCGACAAGCTCATCACGCTGTTGACCGATCTACTCGGCAAGCGCGACCAGTGGCTGCATCACGTCATGGCGGCGCGCGCCAGCCCCGACCTGCGCACGGCGGTCGAGCACGCCCTGCAGGCGGTGATCGGCGCGCATCTGCAGGAAGTCTGCCGCCACATTGCGCCGTCGTTGCGCGGCGAGCTGTGGACGCTCACGCGCTATGCGGCGGCCAATCTGGTCGCCCAGGACGGTCTCGACGCACGGCGTGCGGCGCTGCTCGAGGTCGCACTCGACGCTCCCGGCGAGGCACTTTGGGGCCCGGAGGACGCGCCTGGCGCCGTTACCGCCGATCTGGCGAAGTGGCGCGCAGTGTGCGAGGTCTTCCTGAACCGCGACGGCGTGCTCTATCGCCGGCTCAGCAAGACGCAAGGCTTTCCCGCGAGCGATGCGCCCATGGCGACACGCGCCAAGGAGGCGCTGGCGGCGCTCGCGGCCACACCGCAGCTCGGCGCGCTGCTCGCCGAGCTGCGCACCTTGCCCAGCCCGAGCTATCGCGACGAGCAATGGACCGTGCTCGAAGCGCTCCTCGAAGTCCTGCCCATGGCGGTCGTACAGCTCCAGGACGTGTTCCAGGCGCGCGGCGAGGCCGACTATGTCGAGTGCGCGTTGCGGGCGCTGGCCGCGCTCGGTTCTCCGGACGAGCCCACCGACCTGGCGCTGGCGTTCGATTACCGGCTGCGTCACATCCTGGTCGACGAGTTCCAGGACACGTCCTTCACGCAGCTCGACCTGCTCGAGCGCCTGACCGCGGGGTGGATGCCGGGTGATGGCCGCACCCTGTTCTGCGTCGGCGACCCCATGCAGTCCATTTATCGTTTCCGGCAGGCCGAGGTCGGCCTGTTCCTCGAGCTGCAGCGCCGCGGCCTCGGTCAGATCCGCCTCGAGCCGCTGCGCCTGGAGGCCAATTTCCGCTCGGCGCCGGCGTTGGTCGAGTGGGTGAACCAGGCGCTGCCGGGCGTACTGGCCGAGCGCAACGATGCCGAGAAAGGCGGCGTGGCATTCAGCGCGAGCTATGCGGCCAATCCCGCGATGCGCGTGCAGCCCGCCGGGGTGCACGTGCATGCGGCCATCGACACCACGCACGCCGACGAGGCGCGCCAGGTGCTCGAGTTGACCCGTCAAGCGTTGGCGCGCGATCCGCAGGCCACGGTGGCCATCCTGGTCGCCAGCCGGCGCCACATCGGCAGCATTGCCGGCGAGCTCGAGCGTGCGGGCATCGAGTTTCAGGCGGTGGAGATCGAGTGCCTGATCGAACGCCCGGTGGTGCAGGATCTGATCGCCTTGACGCGCGCGTTGGTACATCTCGCGGACCGTCCCGCCTGGCTGGCGGTGCTGCGCGCGCCCTGGTGCGGGCTGCGGCTCGAAGACCTGCATGCGCTGGCCGCGGAGCGCTTCGACCGGACCGTGTTCGAGCTGCTCGCCGATGAGGCGCTGTTCGAGCAGTTGTCGGCGGACGGGCGGGCGCGCGTCGCGCGTGTGCGGCCGGTGCTCGAGGCGGCGCTCGCCGAGCGGGCGCGACATGCGCTGCGGGATTGGGTGGAGCGCACCTGGAACGCGCTGGCGGGGCCGGCCACGCTGGCGAGCCCGCAGGACCTGAGCGATGCGCAGGCGTTCTTCGCGCGGCTCGAGGAGCTCGAGCACGGCGGCGATCTCGAGGATGTCACCCGGCTGGAGACCCAGCTCCAGGATCTGTTCGCGCGTCCGCGACCCGGCCACTCGGCGCGGGTGGAGCTCATGACCATCCACAAAGCCAAGGGCCTGGAATTCGATACCGTGATTCTGCCGGGGCTGGAGCGCGGCGTGCGCGGGGAGGAGCGCGCATTGCTGCGCTGGACGCGCGTGGCGGGACTCGATTCGAACGGGCTGGTGCTGGCGCCGGTGACGGCGGAGGGCGAGGCGCCGGAGCAAACCTATCGTTGGCTGGAGCTGCTCGAGACCCGGCGCTCGGAGTACGAGCGGGGGCGGCTCTTGTACGTGGCCGTCACGCGCGCCAAACGCGAGTTGCATCTGTTGGGCCGGGTGCGCAGCAAGCTCACGCCGAACGGCCTCGAGTTGCGCAAGCCGCCGAGCGGCTCCATGCTGCGCATGTTTTGGCAGGCGGTCGCGCCCGAGTTCGAAGCCGCGCTGCGCACCCTGCAGCCG
>QGUO01000007.1 GCA_003242495.1 Pseudomonadota bacterium
TCGACGAGTTGCTGGCCGTGGTGGCCCAGCTCAAGGAAGAGAACCGCGCCCTGCGCCAGCGTCAGGAAACATTGATGACCGAGCGGGCCACGCTGCTGCAGAAGAACGAGCAGGTGCGCACTCGGGTGGAAGCGATGATCGGCCGCTTGAAGGCGATGGAGCACGGCACATGAACGAGCCGCGGATGGCGCGCGTCAGTGTGCGCATCCTGGAGAAGGAGTACCAGGTGGCGTGTCGGCCCGAGGAACGCTCCGAGCTGCTCGACTCGGCGGAATACCTCAATGCCCGCATGCGCGAGATTCGCGACGCGAGCAGCATCGTCGGCCTGGACCGCATCGCCGTCATGGCGGCGCTCAACATGGCGCATGAGCTGCTCAAGCTGCGCGCCCGCGAGCAGCCGGAAGGCGACGCCGAGACCGGCCAGAGGATCCGGCAGATGCGCGAGCGCGTCGAGGCGGCGATCGCTCAAGGTCGACAAGTCGACCTGTGACCCGTTGAATCCGGCAGGGACGCACCCAGACTGGATCCCGGAAGATCCCCCTCCGCGCTGAGGCGCGGATCTTGCCTCGGGCACTGAAGGACTGGTGCCTGCAACCGGAAGGACCCCTCAATCGTTGGTTCGATGGCGCCGCCTGCGGTGTTCGATGCGTGTCGGGTTACCTCTCGACCCTAACGTAAATACCCCAGGGGCCCGGTCTCGCGGCAGTTGTGTGCAGACCCGTCACGGACGGGAAGCCTTCGCTGCCGTGGCTGCGCCCCACCTATTGCTCCGTGTCGAGAGCAATGGCGCGCAACGGCACAGGCGGGTGGCGCCGCCCCTCTTCCAGTTCATCGTACGCGACTGACTTCGCGCGATGCGTTGCCGGCGGGCGGGCGTCTCCTGCTCCGAACGGCTTGCCGCTCGGACATCCGGGCGTGCCCGCCCCCACTCGGCTCATGGAGCCACCTTTTACGAGCCGCCCGGCGTCGCGCCGGGGCGGTCGTGCCCTTCCCCAGCGCACCGCACCTGGACCGCGATGAGCTCAGGGTCGGATGCGACACCCGCACCAGCGGCGAACGTTGCCCAAGGGCGACGAAAGTACAGGGCGAGACGGCAACCTCAGCGCGATGACCCCGGGATGGCCGACGATGATGGCTAAGCGGCACGCGGCAGGTGACGCGGCGGCTTCGGCGGCGCCGTCCCGGCGTGCCAAACCGACGATTGCAGCGTACGGATGGAGGGCACGGCGGCTTCCACGAGATCGCCCGGGAGTGCCGATGATGACAACGGCGTGGCGCGCGGCAGGCGACACGGCGGCTTCGACGGCGGCCCCGGGCATGCATGCCGAAAATCGTCGGCGGTGTCCTAGGGCACGGCGGCTTCGACGAGATCACCGGGAGCCGATGATGACAACGGCATGGCGCGCGGCAGGCGACACGGCGGCCGCGCTGTCGCGGGCGCGCCATGCCGAAGATCAGCGGCGCACCGACGGTGTGGCATGAGGGCTTCGATCAGACCACCCCGGACGTTCCGCTGATGACGACGGCGCCATGTGACTCGACGACAGTACCGGCGCTCGCGGTTCGTGCAGTGCCTCAAACGACGCGCCTGGACGCAAGCCTCCGGACCGCGCGCATGCGCCGCTCGAGTTCGACCGTCGGCCATCACATCGTCCCCTCCGCTGGCGCAGTTCGCTCCTCCTCGAACCCGTGTTCGGGACCGGCTGCAGCGCCGTCGCCACAACGCGACGCCAAGTGGATCCGTGAGGCGTCGACGATGATGTCTTCGGACCCAGTAGCGCAGATCGATGCGCCTGTGTCCGGGCGTCGTCGGGGACTCGACGCGGCGCCGGAATCGCGACTAGCTGCAGGGACCTGCGAGGGATCGGCGAGGACATTGGGTCCGCCGGCGCTGTCTGATGTTGCCACCGTTGGGGCCTGCGTCGTGGGGGACTCGACGTCGACGCCGGAACCGCGATGCGACGCCGCGGGGACCCGCGAGGGATCGGCGAGGACATTGGGTCCGCCGGCGCTGTCTGATGTTGCCACCGTCGGGGCCTGCGTCGTGGGGGATTCAACGTCGGCGCCGGAACCGCGATGCGACGCCGCGGGGACCCGCGAGGGATCGGCGAGGACATTGGCCGCCGGGGCAGATCCGGGGTTGCCCCCGTCGGACCTGCGTCATCGGAGACTACGTCGGCGCCCGAGCCACGATGCGACCATCGCGGACCCCGTCACACAAGCGAAGGGGCTTACTTGCAGGCGCGCAGCGGGAGGCGGCGCTGCTTTTACGAGCCCGAGGTCGTGGATAATCGTCTCTTCCTGCTCGCAACGAGGCGCCCATCCATGAACTATTGGCTGATGAAATCCGAGCCCGACACTTTCAGCATCGACGACCTGGCCCGCGAGCCCGGCAAGACCGCGTGCTGGGACGGGGTGCGCAATTACCAGGCGCGCAACTACCTGCGCGACGGCATGAAAAAGGGCGACCTCGCCTTCTTCTATCACTCGAGCTGCCGCGTGCCCGGCATCGCCGGCATCGTCACCATCACGCGCGAAGGCTATCCCGACCCGACTGCCTTCGATCCGAACGACGATCACTATGATCCCGATAGCAATCCGGACAAGCCGCGCTGGTACATGGTCGACGTGAAGCTCGTGAAGAAGCTGCCGCGGGTGATCACGCTGGAGGAACTGCGTTCGTATTCCACGAAGGAGCTGCGGGACCTCGTGCTGTTGAGGCGCGGCAATCGACTGTCGGTCATGCCGGTCTCGAAATCCGAGTGGGAGTTCATCAACTCGCTCGCCTAGTACCCAGCGTGCATTTGCACGCATCGCGGGGCGCAACAAATTTTCGCTGGCCTCTTGCTTGCCATTTTTAATTTATGTATATACTGCGCCGGGACTAACTCGACATGGAGATCAAGTACTATGGCAACGAAGGCTAAGAAGGCGTCCAAGAAGAAGGCGACCAAGAAGAAGGCTGCCAAGAAGAAGTGACTCCTCTTCGAGGACGATGATGATGATGAAGACTGTGCCCGCGAAAGCGGGCACAGTCGTTTCCGGGCATCGGAAAGACTGAAAAAATAGGCATTTCGGCATTACGAAGCGACGACGGAGCACAGCATGAACGCGGATGAGAAGAAGCGGTTGGCGGCACAGGCGGCGCTCGACTTCGTCGTCGAGGACAGCATCCTCGGCATCGGCACCGGCTCGACGGTGAACCACTTCATCGACTTGCTGGCGGCGCGCAAGCTGCGCATCCGGGGTGCGGTCTCGAGCTCGGAAGCCTCGACCGAGCGACTGCGCCGCCACGGCATCGCCGTCCTGGACCTCAACGAGATCGACGACCTCCCGGTCTACGTGGACGGCGCCGACGAGGCGGATCGTGATCTGCGTCTCATCAAGGGTGGCGGTGCGGCACTGACGCGCGAGAAGATCGTCGCCGCAGTGGCGCAGCGCTTCGTGTGCATCGCCGATGACTCGAAGCTGGTCGAGGTGCTCGGTCGGTTTCCCCTCCCTGTCGAGGTCATTCCGATGGCACGCGCGTATGTTGCCCGAGAGCTCGCACGGCTCGGGGGACGCGCAGTTTGGCGTACCGGCACCGTCACGGATAACGGCAATCACGTACTGGACGTGCACGACCTGCGGATCGAAGACCCCGTAACCCTCGAAACGCAAATCAACCAGATCGCCGGCGTCGTGACGGTGGGCCTGTTTGCTCGCCGCCCCGCGGACCTGCTCATCCTCGCCGGCGACTCTGGCGTGACCGTGCTCGGTCAGCGCGACTGATCAACTGACCACACCCGCCGGTCGGCGCGGCAGGCTGCGACATGCCGTTCGGGGAATCGCCCGTTGCAGTCACATCCGGGTGTCAGGCAGGCGATGTCTCGAGCGAAGCCCCCCGTCAGGTCCACTCACCGCCGGTAAACGTACGGCGTGCCGTGGTACGCACGCCGACCTGACGTTACGGCCGCCCCCCGGTTGGGACACCCACCTCGACCCGCACCCCCGTTGGGACACCCACGTCGACCTGGCCCTTCGACCTCGCGTTGGCGACCTCGCGTTGGGACGCCCACCTCGACGTCGTTTGGACGACGTCGTTTGGACACCCACCTTGCGCCGTTTGTGCGCCGTTTGGACACCCACCTCGAGGGCGGTGGATGGAGGGCGGTGGATGGAGGGCGGTGGATGGGACACCCACCTCTTCGATGGGTGCCTCGAACACCCACCCGACCCGCGCGGTCGTAATCGACATCCAACCAGACTCACTGAGTGGACTCACTGGCCCGACCGGCCTGGCTCACTGGCCGGACACCCACCACGATTCTCGTTCGGGACACCCATCTCGACCTTGCAGCCCGCCCAGTCGCAGCTGAGTTCGTGATTGACGCCCACGCCTCAAGCCGACTCCCACCACGTTGACTGGACACCCACCGTCGGTGCTCTCGATCATCCCTCCTAGTGGGAAGACGACGACTGTGCGCGGCCCCCAGGATTCGGGTCCGCCGGTAACTCTGTTGATGATGCTATGCAGCAGGAGTCCGAAACCGAAACCCCGGGTGATCTGGCACCCAAGCCTTGGACACCCAACAGGAGCAGTGGATCGAATGAAGTAAGCGGGCGAGGAGTTGCCCTCGCGCCGCACACTACCCTCAGGTCAAGACAAGCATTCGTGCTCGGATAGACATCACCTTTGAATAGGGGTCCTGGGCGAGTCCCATAGGGATTCCATTTCAAGGCAGCCGATTCCGCGCCGGATGGACATTAACGGCGCCAGTCACTGGTGGGTGTCCATTCGGAAGCAGCAATCGCCGTGGCCGCTCCGAACCGTTCCCTCACGACGGTGGGCGGTCGCTTTGAAGCTCGGGAACAGGACGACTGTTGCAGGCAGGCGCTCCCTCCAATGTCGACACCAGGCCGCAGCGGGTGGATGTCAACTTGCGAACATTCCGAAGCCTTCCGCCAGATGGACGCTTATCCCTGAGCGATTCCTCGAGGCGCCGCACGAGAGGTTCAGCCTTGACGGGCACCGTGCGGACGTTCCCTTTCGAGGCTCATTCAATCTGCGCATCCTCTTAACGGGGTCCACTCCCACCTTTCTCGAGTGCCACGGCAAACCACATGGTGGGTGTCCACTCCGCCCCGCCGTTGGTGGGTGTCTCTCCTGAGCTCGCGCTCCCCGTCCACGCCTGGCGAAAAGGGCCCACTCCAACACGGCGCTCCAGCTCCTCGGTGGGTGTCCACTCGACTCTCTGCATTCCAACCTCCCGGTGGGTGTACCGCCCGGCCCGCCCGGCCCCGGTGTGTGGCAGGCCGTGCCGGATGGTGGCTACCAGCATTCTCCGCTCGATGGGTGTCCTTTACACCCCGCCGTCACACCGCATCACCCCCGATGGGTGTTCAGTCCGCCCGTCTCCCTCTCCGCCCGACCACTCCATGGTGGGTGTCCTTCACACCCCCCGGTGGGCGTCCTTCACACCCCGCCGTCACGCCGCATCACACCGATGGGTGTCCAGTCCGCCCGTCTCGCGCTCCGCCCGACCACTCCATGGTGGGTGTCCTTCACACCCCCTTCACACCCCCGGGTGTCCTTCACACCCTCCGCGCTCCCCTTGGTGGATGTCCTTCGCTCCCTCTGCCCTATTCCTTCCCGTGGGTGTCCCGCTCCCATTGGTGGGTGTCCCGCTCCCAGCGGACAAAAAAAAAAGCCCCGCCGGAGGCGGGGCTTTGGTGTTGGCTGGGGGACTAGGATTCGAACCTAGGTTGACGGAGTCAGAGTCCGTAGTCCTACCGCTAGACGATCCCCCAATGATTGGGTTAGCGCTTCGAGAACTGCGTTCCGCGACGCGCCTTGCGCAGACCGACTTTCTTGCGTTCCACTTCGCGGGCGTCGCGGGTCACGTAACCCGCGTCGCGCAGCGGCTTGCGCAGAGTCTCATCATACTCGATCAGGGCCCGGGTGAGTCCATGACGGATCGCACCCGCCTGGCCCGTGATCCCGCCACCCTTGACGGTGACATTGACATCGAACTTGCCGTCCAAGTTCACCAGCTCGAGCGGCTGGCGCACGATCATGCGTGCCGTCTTGCGCCCGAAAAACTCGTCGAGCGAGCGGTCGTTGATCGTAATCTGGCCGGTGCCGGGCCGCAGGAACACGCGAGCCGTGGAGGTCTTGCGGCGCCCCGTGCCGTAGTGCGTCGATGTCGCCATAACTGTACTTGAAATTCCGTCGCCAGTGGTAGCGCTCAGATCTCCAGCGCCTTGGGCTGCTGGGCTGCGTGCGGATGCTCAGAGCCGCCGAAAACATGCAGCTTCTTGAACATTTTACGGCCCAGCGGGTTCTTCGGCAGCATGCCCTTGACCGCGTACTCGATGGCCCGCTCGGGGTGCTTTTCGAGCAGCTTCTCGAGGCTGGTCGACTTGAGGTTGCCGATGTAGCCGGTGTGGCGATGGTAGATCTTGTCGGTCAGCTTGCGCCCCGTCACCCGCACCTTGCTGGCATTGAGCACGATGATGTGGTCGCCCGTGTCCACGTGCGGCGTGTATGAGGCCTTGTGCTTGCCGCGCAGGCGAAAGGCGACCTCCGAGGCCAGCCGCCCCAAGGTCTTGCCGGTCGCGTCGATCACGTACCAGTCACGGCGCACCGTAGCCGCATTCGCGAAAACGGTTCTCATTAAAATCTCCAAGAAAACTCAGTGCCCGGCGATCCGCCCGGACGCCCCCGAGGGCCATCCGCCCAATGGCTGAGGGGCGAAAAGGGCGGCAAGTCTAGCAGGCTTCCCGAATTCTTCAACCGCTCCCTGGCGGTTTCCTATTTATCAATAGCTTACCGCCAAAAAACCTCGCTGGCCAGAGGGAGGCAGCCGCAGGACGGGCGGTCCTGGCTTCATATATAAGCGATGGCTGTCCTTATAATGGGTCTCCATGGCTGCTCACGTTGATTCGAACACCGCCGTATCGCCGCCCCCGACCCCGCGGACGACACCGGTGCGCAAGTACTCCCTGCTCGACCGCCTCGTGACCTGTGTCGATCAGGCCTTGCGCGCGGTCTCGGGCGCCAGCGTCTCGGCGCGCCCCTACCCCGCCGAGGGCATGCCTGAAACCGTGGTGGACGAGCGTGAGCGTCGGCATGTTGCCGCATTGATGCGCGTCAATCATGCCGGTGAGATTGCCGCACAGGCGCTGTACCAGGGCCAGGCGCTGGCCGCGCCGCAAGGCCCCACGCGCGAAGCGCTGCTCGAGGCGGGCCGTGAGGAAGCCGATCATCTCGCGTGGTGCGCGGCGCGCATCCGCGAACTGAACAGCCGCACGAGCCTGCTCGATCCGTTTTGGTACGCGGGCTCGTTTGCCATCGGCCTGGCGGCAGGCCTTGCGGGCGATCGCATCAGCCTTGGCTTCGTTGCCGAAACAGAGCGTCAAGTGGTCGAGCACCTGCGCGGTCACCTCGAACGCCTGCCGCACGACGACGCACGCACACGCGCCATCCTCGAACAAATGAGCGCCGATGAAGAACGGCACGGGCGCGATGCATTGCTCGCCGGTGGCGTTGCCCTGCCGGCTGCGGTGCGTACCGCGATGCGAATGACCGCTCGCGTGATGACGCGCACCGCCTATCGAATTTGATTAATCCGAACAAACGCTTGCGGCGCGACGCTTACTGTATTAAAAGGCGCTGGGGAGCACGCGGTTTACAAAATTGCGTAAGAACTCACTACACCGCTTGTAAGGGGTCGATATGGAAGAGGGCACAAGGCCGTTGAGTGACATTCCGGCTATCAACCGGTTTTTGAGCTACTGCCGGATCCGCACGGTGCCCTCGAAGACCGTCGTGATCCATGCAGGCGATCTTCCTGACGTGCTCTATTACATCGTCTCCGGCTCAGTGGAGGTGATGATCGAGGACGAGGAAGGCAATGAGATGGTGCTTGCCTACCTCAACAAGGGACAGTTCTTCGGCGAGATGGGATTGTTCTACGAGCAGCCGACACGCAGCGCCTGGGTGCGCACGCGTCAGCAATGCGAACTCGCCGAAATGACTTACCCGCGCTTCCGCCAGCTTGCCGCCGAAAGTCCCGGCCTGGTGTTCGAGCTCGCCACGCAGCTCGCCACGCGACTGGATCGCACCAATCGCAAGCTCGGCGACCTGGCCTTCGTGGACGTCACCGGACGTGTCGCACACGCCATCATGGACCTGTGCAACGAGCCCGATGCCATGACGCACCCGGAAGGCATGCAGATCAAGGTGAGCCGTCAGGAGCTCTCGCGTCTGGTGGGCTGTTCGCGCGAAATGGCGGGCCGGGTGCTCAAGGTGCTCGAGGACCAAGGTCTGCTGCGCGCCACGGGCAAGACCATCGTCGTCTTCGGCGCTCGACCGAAAATGAAGACCAGGCCGCCGATCGCCACTGTTTCGAGCCGGGCGGCCATCACCCGCGAACGCCTCGGCGACGAAGATTGAACGCGCGCTCGGCCGCGCTCGCCTCCCGGCGGGCGCGGCCCGGCGGTGACGACGCCTATACGGCGCCCGCCTTGGAAATCTCCTGGCGCATCCGGGAGATGATTGCCCCGTAATCCTTCTCCGAGAAGATCGCCGAACCGGCCACGAACGTGTCCGCGCCGGCCTCGGCGATGGTGCGAATGTTGTCGGCCTTCACGCCCCCGTCGATTTCGAGCCGGATGTCGCGCCCGCTCGCGCGGATGCGCTCACGCGCTTGGCGCAGCTTCTCCAGGCTTGACGGAATGAACTTCTGCCCGCCAAAGCCTGGGTTCACGGACATCAAAAGGATCATGTCGACCTTGTCCATGACGTGGTCCAGCCAGGACAGCGGCGTGGCCGGATTGAACACCAGGCCCGGCTTGCAACCGTGCTCGCGGATGAGGTCGAGCGTGCGATCGACATGCTCACTCGCTTCCGGATGGAACGTGATCCACGTGGCGCCGGCTGCCGCGAAATCCGGAATGATGCGATCGACAGGCTTGACCATGAGGTGCACGTCGATGGGCGCCTCGATGCCATACTTGCGCAGCGCCTCGCATACCATCGGCCCGATGGTGAGATTCGGCACGTAGTGATTGTCCATCACGTCGAAGTGGATCAGGTCGGCGCCTGCCTCGAGGACGGCTTTGACTTCCTCGCCAAGGCGTGCGAAATCGGCGGACAGGATGGAGGGAGCGATCCAGGGCTGCAGCATTGCGGCGGTCTCCGCAAAGGAACTTCGGGCGAAGCCTCGATTCTCGCGCAAAGACGTCGGGGCCGCCAGAACGTTCGCTGCCCCACGCGGTGCGACCCGGTCGCGGCGGGCGCCGCAACGCCCGCCTAACGCATGCCGCGTGCGCTGCGAATGACCTCGTAGGCTGCACGGATCTGCCGGGTTTTCTCCTCTGCGACCTTCATCATCGCCTCGGGCAGTCCCTTGGCGTGCAGCTTGTCGGGATGATTCTGGTTCATCAGGCGGCGATAGGCCTTGGTCACTTCACTGTCGCTCGCGGTCCGTGGCACGCCGAGCACTTCGTAGGCCTGCGCCAAGCGGTCGACAGCCGGCTGCGGCTGCGCGTTGGCACGCCGCGATGCGGCCTGCATGCGCAGCAGAGCCTCCATCTGGACCAGCTCGTAGACGGAGATCCCGAGCGCATCGCAGATGCGGCGCAACACCGCACGGTTGGCCGGATTCAGCCCCCCGCCCCACAGCGCGGCCTGGAGCTGGATTTGCACGAACATGCGCCGCAGATCCGCCCTTTTGCGAGTGAGCGCATGCAAACCCTGTAATTCCTTCTCGAGCGGAAAATCGCGAGCCTTTCCGCGCGTGAACAGCTCGATGGCGTAGCTGACCTCGCGCTCGCCCAGCCGCAGCTCGTTCATGATGGCGCGCGCGGCGCGGATCTCGTCCTCCGAGACCCGCCCGTCGGATTTCGCCACGTGCCCCATGACCTGGAAGGTGGCGCGAAAGAACGCTTCCTGCACCCCGTACGCGTAACCGCGCGCACTGTCGGCGGTACGCGCGGCGGCAGTCGTTTCCTGCTGCACGTCGAACAGGTGGCCCAGGAAGGCGCCGAACAGCACGCCGATGGGGCCGCCTGCCAGCCCCCCGATCAATGCCCCCACTGCCTTGCCTTGCCACATCACCGCGTCTGTATGCCACAATCCGCCGCACCGAACCGCTACTTTACCGTACATGTCGTCCAGCCCGTCGTCCCCGCCCATGTTGGAGTCCCGCTTGACGGGGCTCGAGCGCATTCACCAGGGAAAGGTGCGCGATATCTACGCCGTGGACGACGATCACCTGCTGATCGTCACCACCGACCGGCTGAGCGCCTTCGACGTGGTGCTGCCGGATCCGATTCCGGGCAAAGGCCGCATTCTCACCGAGATCTCCCGGTTCTGGTTCGAGCGCACCCGGCACATCGTACCCAACCATCTCACGGATTATCCGCTCGAGCGCGCCGTGCCGGATGCCGCCGAGCGTGCCGCGATCGCCGACCGCGCGATGATCGTGCGCCGCCTGCGCGCGCTGCCCATCGAGGCGGTGGTGCGCGGCTACCTGATCGGCTCGGGATGGCGCGACTACCAGGAAACCGGCATGGTCTGCGGCATTTCCCTGCCGCCGGGCCTGCAGCTCGCCGAACGGCTGGAGCGCCCGCTGTTCACGCCGGCAACCAAGGCGGAGGTCGGCGCCCACGATGAGAACATCAGCTACGATCGTGTCGTAGCCCTAATTGGCCAGGGGCTGGCCGAGCAGGTGCGCGCCACGGCGCTCGCGCTTTATTCGCATGCCGCCGAGCACGCCCTCGCCCGCGGAATCATCATCGCAGACACCAAGTTCGAATTCGGCCTGGACGAGGCTGGTCATCTCACGCTCATCGACGAGGCGCTCACGCCCGATTCCTCGCGCTTCTGGCCCGTCGATACCTACCGCGTCGGGACCAGTCCGCCGAGCTTCGACAAACAGTTCGTGCGCGATTACCTGGAGACGCTGAGCTGGAACAAGCGCGCCCCGGGTCCACGCCTGCCGCCCGAGATCGTTGCGAAGACCACCGAGAAGTACGCCGAGGCGCTCGCCCGACTCACTTCATGACGGCCGCGCGGTTTCCAAGTGGTTGACGTGGAGCCCGCAGCGGCTCCCTCGCATGATGGATGAACCCGATGGCACCGAAGGCAGCGATGACGTCGAGCGGGGAACCTGGGGGACGGCGCCGATCGGGGCGGCGCGTGCCGGCCACCCTGGCACTCGTGTACTTCGTGGCCGGGATGCTCTGGATTGGCATCACCGAAGCGGTGTTGTGGCTCGACCCCACGCGCCAGGACCACGTGCTCGGGCTGCAGACCCTCAACGGCATAGCGTTCGTGAGCATCACCGCGCTGGTTCTTTATGTGCTCCTGCGGCACTGGCAGCGACGCGATGAAGCCGTGATGGCCGCGCTGCTCGAGTCGCGCCGGGAGGTGGAGCGAGCGAATGCCACGCTCGAGCATAACGTGGCGGAACGCACCCGCATGCTGGAAGCCGCCAACCGCGAGCTCGAGGCGTTCGTGTACGCCGTCTCTCACGACCTGCGCGCACCGCTGCGCAGCCTCTCGGGCTTCAGCCAGATCCTGCAGGAATCGGCCGCCGACCAGCTCGATGAGCGCTCGCTGCATTACCTGAAGCGCATCACCGAGGCGAGCCGCCGCATGTCGGCATTGATCGACGACCTGCTGAGCCTGTCGCGCATCAGCCGCACGGAGCTGACCCCGCGCAGCATCGACTTCTCCAAGCTCTTCCTGGAGGCGGCGGCCGTGGTGCGCGAACGCTACCCCGGGCATGCGGTGGAGTTCTCGGTGCAACCGGGCATGCAGGTGTACGGCGACGCGCGGCTGCTGCGTATCGCGGTGGAGAATTTGCTGGACAATGCCTGGAAGTACACCGGCAGCACCGCCGAGCCGCGCGTCCAAGTGGGCATCGAGGACACGCCCCTCGGACCCGCCTACTTCGTGCGCGACAACGGCGCGGGCTTCGACGCGACGTATGCCGACAAGCTGTTCGCACCCTTCCAGCGGCTGCATCCGGACGCGCAGTTCCCGGGCACGGGCATCGGCCTGGTCACCGTGCAGCGCATCCTGGCTCGTCACGAAGGACGCATCTGGGCCGACGCCGCACCCGGGCGCGGCGCGACGTTCTGGTTCACCATCGGCGAGATGCCCGCCGCCGCGTCGGGTGCGGCCATGCGCGAGGAATCCACCGTGCAGGCCGGTTCATCGCAGGACGCCTCCTGACCATGCTGGCAACACTTGCCGTTCGCATCGAACAATGGCTGTTCGAGCCACCCGAGGACGTCAGGGGCCGGCCGCTCGGGATACTAATGCGCATCTTGCGCTATGTGTACGCGCTCGCGCGCGACCTGGTCCGCGGCGATCTCACACTGCGCGCCATGAGCCTGGTGTACACCACGCTGCTGTCCATCGTGCCACTGATGGCGCTGTCGTTCTCGGTGCTGAAGGGGCTCGGCTATCACCGCGATCTCGAGCCGGTCATCTACGGATTCCTGGAGCCGCTCGGCGAGCGTGCCGCGGAGCTGACCGGGCAGATCATGGCCTTCGTGGACAACGTGCGCAGTGGCGTGCTCGGCTCCATCGGCCTGGTCTTCCTGCTCTACACGGTCATCACCATGGTGCAGAAGGTCGAGGAGAGCTTCAATTTCATCTGGCGCGTCGACCAGCCGCGCAGCTTCGGCCGGCGCTTCAGCGAGTACCTGAGCGTGATGATCGTCGGCCCGGCCGTGATCGTGGCCGCGCTCGGGCTGCTCGCCACGCTGAACGCCACCGATCTGATGCGCCAGGTCGCCGAAATCGAGCCCTTCGGGACCCTGCTCGCGACGCTCGGCAGGCTGGCGCCTTACATCCTGGTGATCGGCGTATTCACCTTCCTGTACGGCTTCGTGCCCAATACCCAGGTCCATGTGCGCGCCGCGTTCATCGGCGGGACCGCGGCCGGCATCGGTTGGGTCGCGAGCGGCCTGATCTTCACCAGCACCGTGGCCAGCTCGAGCCGCTACATGCTGATCTACACCGGCTTCGCCATCGTGATCATCGCGCTCATCTGGCTCTACCTGTCCTGGCTCATTCTGCTGCTCGGCGCGCAGCTCGCCTTCTACGTGCAGAACCCGCAATACCTGCGTCCGGGCCGCAACGATGTGCACCTGAGCCCCGCCATGCGCGAACGCGTCGCGCTGTCGGTCATGTACCTCATCGTCAACGATTTCACGTCCGGGCAGCACCGCTGGTCCATCGCCCGGCTCGCCGATCACCTGCAATTGCCCGGCGCGGCTCTGGCGCCGGTGATCTCGGCCCTCGAAAAGTGCCGCCTGCTCACCATGGCCGACGACGAAAGCTGGCTGCCGGCGCGCGATCCGTCGACCATCGGCCTCGCGGAAGTGCTGGATGCCGTGCGCAGCGAAGCCGGCGGTGCACCGCTCGGTCGCCTGCGCGACATCGAACCCGCGGTGAAGGCGGCGCGCGCCGCAGAGGATGCATTGAGGAGCAGCTTGAAGAATCGTACGGTGCGCGACCTGGTGGATGACCCGCCGCTGCGGGCCCTGCGCTGAGGCCTCGGGCGACCTGCACCCCGCGTGGGTCGCTGCACGGCATCGCGGGCAGCTCTCCCGGCCACATGAGCGGCCTGCCCGCTGCGCGCCGGTGGCACGCCTAGGCGCCACGAGCGGCTCGTGCTGCGAGCGGGCGGAATGCGCTCCGCCCGCGCTGCGGGGAAATTGCTGCCGCCAGGGCCTGTCCGCCCCCCTTCACCGGCACGCCTCGTGCGGAGGAACGCCGCGCCGGCTACTCGCCGGCGATGGTCATTGCCTCGATGAGGATGGAGCCGCTGCGAATGTTGCCGCGGGTGTCCACGTCGCTGCCGACGGCGACGATGTTGCGGTACATGTCCTTGAGATTGCCGGCAATGGTGATCTCTTGAACCGGATACGCGATGCGGCCATTCTCCACCCAGAATCCGGCCGCGCCCCGCGAATAGTCGCCCGTCACGCCGTTCACGCCCTGCCCCATGAGCTCGGTGACCACCAGCCCGCGGTCCATGCGGCGCACCAGGGCATCGAAATCGTCCTCGCCGGCGGCGACGATGACATTGTGCACGCCACCGGCGTTGCCCGTGGTCTGCAAGCCCAGTTTGCGGGCCGAGTAGGTGCTCAACACATAGCCCGTGAGCACACCGCCATCGATGATTTCGCGATCGCGCGTGGCCACGCCCTCGCTGTCGAACGGCGCGCTGCCGAGCGCCTTGCGCAAGTGCGGCCGCTCCGAGATCTGCATCCACTCGGGAAAGACCTGGCTGCCCGCGGCATCGAGCAGGAAGGAGGAGCGACGGTATTGGCTCCCGCCGCGGATGCCGCCGATGAAGTGGCCGATCAGCCCGCGCGCAAGCTCGGGCACGAACAGCACGGGCGCGGTTTGCGTGGCGAGCTTGCGCGCGCCGAGTCGCCGCAAGGCGCGCTCCGCCGCACGCCGCCCGATGTGCTCGGCCGCTTCCAGTTCGCCGGCGTCGCGCACCGAGCTGTACCAGTAGTCGCGCTGCATGTCGCCGTTCTCCTGTGCGACGACCACGCAGCTCAGGCTATGCAGCGTGCTCGGATATCCGCCCAGAAAACCGAGCGAGTTGCCGAACACGCGCAGCCCCTGGTGACTCGACAGCGTCGCGCCCTCGGAATTGCCGATGCGCTTGTCGACCGCGAGCGCCGCCGCCTCACAAGCGATCGCCAGGTCGCGGGCCTGCTCGGGCTCGAGCGCCCACGGATGGTACAGGTCGAGATCGGGAATCTCGCGGGCGATGGTATCGGGCTCGGGCAGCCCGGCATGCTCATCCTCGGCGGTGAACCCGGCGATGCTGAACGCCTTGGCCACGGTTTCGCGAATCGCCTGCTCGCCGAGGTCGGCCGTGCTCGCCGAGCCCTTGCGCTTGCCACGATAGACCGTCAGTCCCATGCCGCGATCGCGGTGGTACTCCAGCGTTTCGACCTCACCCAGCCGGGCGGTCACCGACAAGCCGGTCTCGACGCTCACACTGACTTCGGCATCGCTCGCGCCGAGGCGCTTGGCTTCCTCCAGCGCCAGGGTCACGAGTCGCTCGAGATCCGCTTGGGTGTGGGCCGGCTGGAGGGACGAGGATCGGGGTTGCACATTCGACATGACGGCATTCTAGTCCGGGGTCGCGGTTCAGGAGAAGGAAACACACCGCGCAACGCGCCACGACGCAGCGGCGGTCCACGGCACGTCGCCCGGCCCGGATGCGGCGCACCGCCGCAGCACCGCGGCGGCACGCGCCCACTGTGACGATGCCTTCAGGCTCTCGGGCAACCCGCCGCCCCGGGGCATCTCACACGCGTCTCGTCATGGCCGCATGCCGTGCCGTGACACCTGGACGACGGCAGCCCATGGCGCCATGCCCCCGCAGCGCTATCATGCCCGCATGGAAGAAGATCGCCCCAGCAAGACCGCCCGCAAACGCATGAGCGAGGAGCTACAAGCGCTCGGCGAGGCCCTGATCGAATTGCCGCAGAAGGAGCTCGATGCGTTGCCATTGCCGGAGAACCTGCGCGATGCAGTGCTGCTCGCCCGCCGCATCACCCAGCACGGCGGCCTGTACCGACAGAAGCAGTACATCGGCAAGTTGATGCGCAAGATCGATCCCCAACCCATCCGCGCGGCGCTCGAAGCACGCCGCGAGCGTGAACGGGCCGCGGCACGTCGTTTTCATCGCGTCGAGCGCTGGCGTAATCGCATGCTGGCCGAGGGCGAGCCGGCAATCGATGCATTCCTCGCGGAGCACGCCGGCAGCGTGGAACGTGCCCTGCTGGTGCAGCTCCTGGAGCGCGCACGCCGCGAGGCCGCGGCTGGTCGTCCGCCGGCGGCCGCCCGCGAGCTGTTCCGTACGCTCGACGCGGCGCTCTGACCGGCATCGTCACGGCAGAGGCGCCCATGCGCTGCACGCGCCGCATTCCAGGGCATGGAAGGCCACCGGCCGGCGCCCGCCTGCGACGCCGACGCGTTGATTCGGCCGCGTTCCGCCCATTGCGAACCTCGTACGGGCGCGCGGCGCGTCAACTGGTACAATCCGCCCAATGAAACCACTCGTCGGCATCATCATGGGCTCGACGTCCGACTGGGAGACCATGCAGTCGGCCGCCGATACCCTCCAGCGCCTGGGGGTCGCGTTCGAGACACGCGTGGTCTCCGCGCACCGAACGCCCGACCTGCTGTTCGAATACGCGGGCAGCGCCCGCGAGCGCGGGCTGGAGGTGATCATCGCCGGTGCCGGCGGCGCCGCGCATCTGCCGGGCATGACCGCGGCCAAGACCACGCTGCCGGTGCTCGGCGTGCCGGTGCAGTCGAAAGCGCTCAACGGCCTCGACTCGCTCCTGTCCATCGTGCAGATGCCGGCCGGCGTGCCGGTCGCGACGCTCGCCATCGGCACGGCCGGCGCCATCAACGCCGCGCTGCTGGCCGCCGCCATTCTCGCCAACAAGCACGAGTCCGTGCGCAGCGCGCTCGAGGCATTCCGTCGCGAACAGACCGAGCGGGTGCTCGCGCGCCCCGATCCCTCCGAATCATGAAAATCGGCATCATCGGTGCAGGCCAGCTCGGACGGATGCTGGCCCTGGCGGGCTATCCGCTGGGTTTGCGCTTCGTGTTCCTCGACCAAAGCCCCGAGGCGCCCGGTGGCCAGGTCGGTCGCATCGTGCCCGGCGCGTTCGATGATCCGGCCAAGCTGGCGGAACTGGCGGCCGCCGTGGACGTCGTGACGTTCGACGTGGAGAACGTGCCGGTCGAAGCGGTCGAATCGATCGCGGCCGAGCGCCCCTTCCTGCCGCCGGTCGCCGCGCTCGGCGCCTCACAGGACCGGCTGCACGAAAAAACGCTGTTCCGCTCCCTGAAGATCCCCACGGCGCCGTTCGCGCCCGTGGACAGCCGCGAGGACCTGACCCGAGCCGTCGAGGCGATCGGCCTGCCCGGCGTGCTCAAGACGCGCCGGCTGGGCTACGACGGCCGCGGCCAGCGGGTGCTGCGCAAGCGCAGCGAGCTCGATGCCGCGTTCGCGCAGCTCGGCGGCACACCGCTCATCTATGAGGGCTTCGTGGATTTCAGCTGCGAGGTGTCGCTCATCGGCGTGCGCAGCACCCGCGGCGCCACCTGCTTCTACCCGCTGTCGATGAACGTTCACGAGGACGGCATCCTGCGTTACTCGGTAGCGCCCTACCGAAGGGCGTCGCTCGAGAAGCAGGCACACACATACATGCGACGCCTGCTGCGACACCTCGACTACGCCGGCGTGCTCACCATCGAGTTCTTCGTCAAGCGCGGCCAACTCATTGCCAACGAGATGGCGCCGCGCGTGCACAACTCCGGACATTGGACCATCGAGGGAGCCGAGACCAGCCAGTTCGAGAATCATCTGCGCGCCATTCTCGGCCTGCCGCTCGGCAGCAGCGCGCCGGTGGGCCACTCGGCGATGGTGAATTTCATCGGCGACATGCCCCAGCTCGAGCAGGCACTGCGCATCCCGGGCATGCATTTTCACAGCTACGGCAAGGAGGCGCGCCCGAAGCGCAAGCTGGGCCACGCGACCGTCGTGGCGCCCTCGGCCGCGGCCCGCGACCGCGCCCTGCAGCGGCTGCTGCGACTGCTGAAGAGCGGCCGGCCCCGCAGCTGAGGGTCTTTGCACCGGAGCCGGCTTTGCGCGAGGATGCGGCCCCTGTGACACAATCGATGGTTTGCGGCGCAATGTGCACGGATTTTTGAACCCCTGCCGGGTTTCCCCGTACACTGACCGGGAACCATCGAGGCAGATGCGGCATTGAGGGTACTCCTGACGATCAGCCGCGTTACCAACCGCCGGGACACCGCTGACTGCCCATGTACCTGGACTGTTTCAAGCTGAATGAATTGCCCTTCCGGCTCACCCCGGATCCGGCGTTCCTTTACCTGTCGAAACACCATGCGCGCGCCAAGGCGTACATGGAGTCCACCATCTGGTTCACCGACGGCTTCGTGGTCATCACCGGCGAGATCGGCTCGGGCAAGACCACGCTGATCGAGACCTTCCTCAAGGAGCTCGAGCGCGACGTGGTGGTCGCGCAGATCAACCAGACGCAGGTCAGCTCGGTGGAATTCCTGCAATCGCTGCTGGTGCAATTCGGGTACCAGCCGTTTCGCATGAAGAAGGCCGAGCTGCTCGCCACGCTCAACGCCTTTCTCGTCGAGCAGTACGCGAACGGCCGGCGTGTTCTGCTGATCGTCGACGAGGCACAGAACCTCTCGAACAAGGTGCTCGAGGAGATCCGTCTGCTGTCTGGTGTGGAGACCACCAAGGAGAAGGTCCTCAGGATCATTCTCGCCGGTCAGCCGGAGCTCAACGACAAGCTCGACTCGCCCGGCCTGGTGCAGCTCGCCCAGCGCATCCGCCTGCGCTTCCACCTCACACCGCTCTCGAAGAGCGATACCGCCGCGTACATCCAGCATCGGCTGGAAGTGGCCGGCTCTCAGGGCCGGCAGATCTTCGACCCGGAAACCTTCCCCATCATCTTTCGCTACACCGGCGGCATCCCGCGCCTGGTGAACACGCTGTGCGACACCGCGATGATGGCGGCGTACGGCGAGGATCGCGACGTGGTGCTGGTGAAGGACATCAAGGCATCGATCGAGGAACTGCAGTGGGTGGAGTACGCCGAGCGTTCGCTCAAGATGCAGGCGCTCCCCATGCGGTCACATGCCTCCTCGGGCAACGGCCTGGACACCACCAGCGAGCGCCGCATGGTCCTCGGCCGCATCATGGTGGGCTGCAACGGGCAGACCATCGCCGAGTGCGAGCTCACGCCCGGCCGGTTCGTCATCGGCCGCACCCCGGACAACGATCTGCAGATCGACAGCAAGTACATCAGCCGTCACCACGCCCAGATCGTCACCTCGCTCCACAGCTCGGTGCTCGAAGACCTCAACAGCACCAACGGCGTTTACGTGCGCGCCAAACGCGTGCGCCGGCGCGTGCTCAATGACGGCGACGTGATACAGATCGGACAGCACGAGATCATGTATTTCGACGAGCGCGGCGCACGGGCGCGGCTCAACACCGACGATGTCGAGGACGACGCGGTCCCGTTGCTGCGCGATGTGCCTGACCACGGCCTGCCCCACGACGCCACGCACGTGGAAGACAAGCCGAACGACGAGGAACGCGCAGAAGAAGAACAGGACCGGGAGCCGCCCGCGCAGCCCGAGGACGAGCCGTCGCAACAGCACGTGGCGCTGCGTACCTAGCCCGGATCATCCCCGCGCCCGGCACGCCGCGCGGGGCTCGACGATTGCAGCCGGGCGCCCTCCCGACGGCCTGATCGCCCAAGCCCGGGCTACGCGCGCTTCGTCACGCCGTGTTGCCCGACCCGGATGCAGCCGGAGCCCTCGCCGACGGCCTGATCGTCGCTCACTCGTCCAGCGAATGGCTGTCGTACTCCGCCGCCCGGGTGCGGTAATCGCGACGCCTGAGCCAGACCACCAGGCCGCCGACCAGGCACAACGAACCGAGCACCAGCAACGCGCTCGGCCAGATCCCTTCGGGCGCGAACCACGACGCACCCAGCACGACCGCGCCGATCAGCATGTACAGGTAAGGCAGGAACTCGTAGACAGGGCGCGCCAGCCACATGGATTCGAAACCACGGCAACCGAAGACCGTGCCATCCTAACAGGCGCCTGACGGATCACCGATAGCCGCCGCGTGGATCGCGCCAGGACCGTGCAATCCCTTGGAACCCCCGCGGCCGGCGCGGATACGATTGGCCGCCGACCGCCACGGTCGGCAAGCGCGCGCCCGACTAGCCGTGGCGCGTGCCGCCCACGGTGAGGCCGTCGACGCGCAGCGTCGGCTGGCCGACGCCCACGGGCACGTCCTGCCCCTCCTTCCCGCACGTGCCCACGCCTTCGTCGAGGGCCAGATCGTTACCGACCATGGACACGCGCGTGAGCACATCCGGGCCGTTGCCGATCAGCGTGGCGCCACGCACCGGCGCACCGAGCTTGCCGTTCTCGATGAGATACGCCTCGCTCGCGGAGAACACGAACTTGCCGGAGGTGATGTCCACCTGGCCGCCGCCGAAGTTACGGCAGTACAGGCCGCGCTCCACCGACGCGATGATCTCCTGGGGATCGTACTTGCCGGCCAGCATGTACGTGTTGGTCATGCGCGGCAGCGTGAGCGCGGCGAATGACTCGCGTCGTCCGTTGCCGGTAGGGGCGACGCCCATGAGCCGCGCGTTGAGCTTGTCCTGCATGTAGCCGCGCAGCACACCGTTCTCGATGAGGGTCGTGCATTGCGTGGGCGTGCCCTCGTCGTCGATGTTGAGCGAGCCGCGGCGCGAGCCGAGGGTGCCGTCGTCCACGATGGTGCATTGCTCGGAGGCGACCCGTTCACCGATGCGATTGGCGAACGCCGAGGTGCCCTTGCGATTGAAATCGCCCTCGAGGCCGTGACCGACGGCCTCGTGTAGCAGCACGCCCGGCCAACCCGGACCCAGCACCACGGTCATCGTGCCTGCCGGAGCAGGCACCGCCTCGAGATTCACCAGCGCGCTGCGCACGGCCTCGCGCACCAGGTCCATCCAACGCTCGTCCTTCAGGAAACGCGCCACGCTGTAGCGTCCGCCGCCGCCGCAATAGCCCTGCTCACGCCGTCCGTTCTGCTCGACGATCACTGACACGTTCATGCGCACCAGCGGACGCACGTCGGCGGCCAGCGTACCGTCGCTCGCCATCACCAGCACCACTTCGTGCGAGCCCGACAGGCTCGCCATCACCTGCTTGACGCGCGGGTCCATGCGCCGCGCCGCGGCGTCGACCCGCTCGAGCAGCTTCACCTTCTCCGCGTCGCTGATGGTCTCGAGCGGATCATCGGGCAGATACAGACGATGCCCCACGGATGCGCGCCAGGCCTGCAGGGACGCGCCCGTGCCGCTGCGGGCAATGGCGCGCGCCGCGCGCGACGCTTCGGTGAGCGCCGGCAGCAGGATCTCGTCGGAATAGGCAAAACCCGTCTTGTCTCCCGCGAGCGCACGCACGCCCACGCCCTGCTCGATGCTGTGGGCGCCATCCTTGACGATGCCGTCCTCGAGCGACCAGGACTCCTCGCGGCTCACCTGGAAATACAGGTCCGCATAGTCGACGCTGTGCCCCATCACCGTGCCGAGCACCCCGGCGACCTGGCCCTCGTCCAGCCCCGAGGGATTCAAAATGGCATTGCGGGCCACCTCGAGCGGCGCGCTCGGCGTCGCATCATCGGCATCGAGGGGCGGCAACTCCAAGTGCAGGGCCGTGGCGGCCTGGGTGCGGGGATTCAGCATGTGCAGGTATCACTCACTCTGTGTGGAGCCTACGGAAATGACCGTGGCGCGCGTTGACAGGCGATTTGGCCATAAATGACTCAGCCGGCGCAAAATGGCAGTGCGTCCGGCGCGACGGCGAATCGCCGGTGCTGCAACGCCGGGAAGCGCTCGCGCAGCTCGCCCTGTAACGTGAGGTCGATCCGACCGATCGCAACCCCGGGACCAGGGGCCGCCACCCGGTCGAGCACCTGCCCCCACGGATCCACGATGAGCGAATCGCCGTGGGTCTCGCGACCGTTGTCGTGCATGCCGCCCTGGGCCGGCGCCAGCACGAAGCACAGATTCTCCACCGCCCGCGCGCGCACCAGCAGCTCCCAGTGCGCCCGCCCGGTCGGGCCGGTGAAGGCGGAGGGCAGCGAGATCGCCTCGGCGCCCTGCGCCGCCAGCAGCTGGAACAGCTCCGGAAACCGCACGTCGTAGCACACCGCCAGGCCCAGCTTGCCGATGGGCGTGTCGACCAGCACCGGGGTGCTGCCCGGCGCGATGGTGGCGGATTCGCGGTAGCGCTCCGCACGCTCGGGGAGGTCCACATCGAACAAGTGGATCTTGTCGTAGCGCGCGAGGCAGCGCCCCTCGGGGTCGATGACCAGCGAGGCGGCCGCCACCCGTTGCGCTTCACCGGGGATGCGCAGCGGAACCGTGCCGCCGACGATCCACAGCCCGAG
>QGUO01000319.1 GCA_003242495.1 Pseudomonadota bacterium
ATTCCCGCGTTGCCGTGTCATGCCCGAGGGGATTTTTGGCCTTTCCCACCGGGCAGCTGCCCAGCGGGCGGGCGCACCGGGTGGGCAGCGTCCCCCGCCCACCCCCGCCATGCCATGGATCCGCCGCCGATATGAGGGCCTGCCTCGGGCGCTGGATGAGCACGCAACACAGGCCTGGCCCTGTTCGCGGTCGCCGACGTGCACCAAGTGCGGCCACGCCGACTTCCCGATGACCGAAACCACGAATACACCCGCCGCCAACTCCCGCGAAGCGACCTGGGCGTTGCCCTGATCCTCGCAGTCGTGCCCACCGTGGGGCACGGGCCCAACGCCGCGCGCCCCCCGCCCCGACGAATCCGTCATGCGCGCATGTGGGCCGCGGCGCGGATCACGCGCTGCCTCCACCGGCACCGGCCTCCAAGGCGACGTGCCGTCGTCGGGGGTCCGCCCGCCGCGTCGCAGCGCCCCCGCGCGGGCCCGGGCGAGATCGGTGGACGGCGGCCGCTGCGCCCCAGCCTGCCGGCGCGGCGCCTGGCGCACGCGGCAAGCGTGTCGCCCGTCACAGAATTCGCTCGATCCGCGCACCCCGGGCGGCCGGCCGGCCGCCCCGGCGCATATGATCGGTGGCCATTTACGTCAAAGGAGTCCGACGGAACCGGTCATGCTGGAGCTCAGCAACATTTCCATGCCGATGGCTGCGCTGCTCGCCTCCTTGATCGGCGCGAGCGCCACCATCACCGCCGCGCTGCTCAATCTGCGCATGGCCTGGAAGAAGGAGCTGCTGGCCCGGGCCCAACAGAAGCCCGTCACCAAGAAGTCCAGCCGCGCGCCGGTCATGCCCATCCTGGTGTTGGTGCTCGGCGCGGCCGCGGGCGGCTTCGCCCTCTCCTATTACCATCTGGGGAACAAGAGCCGCGCCAGCGCCGCGGCGCTCGAGGCGGAGCTGCGGCTGAGAATCGAGCAGCTCGATGCCGCCACGCGGCGCCTGGAGATCATCAGCCGCCGCGGCATCGCCGGCGTGGCCCAGCAGGTGCGCACGCCGGCGCCGCGCCGCAGCGGCCCACGAGGCGCCGTAGCCAGCGTGGTGCTCGAACGCTGCGAGCCCGGCGCCGGGCAGGAACCGTGGGATTGCGATGAAAGCACTGCACAGCCGGTGAAGCTGTGCACGGAGGTCCCGGCCGACGCGCGGATCCTGTCCGTCGAGCTGCACGCGCGCGCCGCCGGCGACCCGCGTCCCTGGACGGCCGCACGCATCGAGCCCGGCGAGGATTTCGGGGCGGGTCGCTTCGCCGAGCGCACCACCGAGACGCTGATCGACGAGACCACGAGACAGGTCTGCCAGGAGCTGCGGTACTGGAACAGCGAGTCTCCCGTCGTCGGCCGCATGGTCGTCTACTACGACACCGAGGGGGTCACCGAGACCCAGCGCGCCCTGGTGGAGAAACGCGGTTCCGACATCCTGCGGGCGCAGTCGGCGCTCAGCGCGTTGGCGCCGCGGCCCTGATCCCCCGGGCCTGGGGTCGAAGCGTCCCATTGATTGACGATCCCATGCCCCCTTGCGTCGCTTGGCCCGGCCGACACTGAGGCTGCCTCGAAGCGCCGTCTGTGTATCGGCGCGGACACAGCCAAATCGGACGATCGAGCGCTCGCTGAGGAGCCCGGCGCAATGACGAAGCATGTCCGCGACAGGATGCTGTGCCTGTCATTGATCATGTTCTGGCCGCTGCCGGCGCTGCCGGCTGAGGAGGATGCGGCCTGGCGTGGACGCGCGGATGCGCACGGCGCCTCGCTCTCCTATGGCGTTCCGGAGACCGATCATGGCGCGCTGTCGTTCTCCTGCACACCCGGGGGGCCGTTCGAATCGAACCGGCCGACTTACGCCGGCCCGGCTGCGCTGCCCCGCCTGGTGAAGCGCACTCGAGCCGGCCGGCATCGGCAAGACGCTGATCGCCTGACTGAACACCTGGTTTCACGTCAGTGGATGGCGAAAGCCTCACCACACGTATTGCAGGCCGATGCGCGCGCTCACATCGTTGGAGCGACTGCTGTTCAAGTTTTGCTGGTAATCGACCGCTACGAAAGCGTTCAGGCTGCCCTGTACCCGCAGGTTGAAGCCCAGCCCCGATTGGGCCCAGGTGCCGCCCATGCCGGCTCTCAGCTCGACCGCGTTCTGGCCATTCAAGGACGAGAATGTGGTTTGCGCGCGCGCTTCGAAATCGTGCCAGACATTGGCACGACCCCAAACTGCGTACTCGCGCCCGTCCGCTCCCTTCCAGTTTCTGACCAGGCGCGCACCCACGCGGCCATACCAGGCATCTGAATCGGCGTAGCGGATCGCGGCGTAGCGGTCGCCGGTGGTGTCATCCAGGGAAACCGTTTGGAGAATCAGCTGAGCCTGTGGCTCGAGGATCCACTTCGCATTCATTCTGAACGGATAACCCGCCTCCAGGGAGGCTGCGACGCCCCAGCCATTCGGGGCGATTTCCCCCCCCTCCACCGAGCGTGCGCTGACGCTCTGGTACTTCATGGCCTGCGCCACACCGTCGATGTACGCGCCTGTCGCCCCCACGTGTGTCCAATAGGCCCCCAGGGTATAGCCAGTCATGGAGACCTCGCCGGCGAACCCACCCGATACCGCCTCCACGTCGGCGGTGGCATGCGAGGCCGCCAGGTAAGCGCCTGCCACACTTATGGAGCCGTCGTCGTCCAGGCGCCGATGCAGATCCAGGCCCAGCTGGATGCCGCCCAATTCAAAGTCATAGCGAGGACCGTTTTTCTCGAACCAGCGGACGCGGCTCACATCGCCCTCGCCGCGGCCCGCCACCTTGCCGGTGCTGCCGAAGACTCGACCCCAGGCGCGCCCCTCGTCGCCTTCCGGGCGGTCATGTCCCTGCGCGGCGTTCTTCATCGCGGACACCACGAAGTCCTCGCCGGTTCGGTCGTGATAAGTGCCCATTACGTCCAGGCCGAGACGCTGCGCCAGCGCCGGCACTGCCATGAACACCGGCACCTCCTTGCGGTAATTGGGAACCTCCTCCACCGGCGGGGAGGGTGTGTCGGGGTCGCCGGGCGTGTCGGGGTCGGTAGGAGTGTCGTCGACGAGCACGAAACTGCGCAGGTACCAGTTGCCGTCGTCGGCATCCTCTCCTACCCCGCCATGGTACAACGCGTACTCGTACGCACCGGCCACCACACGGTTGTCCAAGGTAAAGACATCCGGCGCCGATGCCGACTTGTCACGAACTTCCACCAGCTCGATTCCATTGCCGGTGGTCAGGTGGCCCATGTTCGCGGGATCGTAATCCACCCGGATGCGCGTCGCACCACCCGCTCCCAGGCGGGTGGCGTCCACGATCAGCATGTCGGCATAGCGGTCGGTTGGATCCGCAGCGTCGGCAGAGCGCGCGCCGGCCCTCACCCGCAGCTCCCCGCCGTTGGAGACGAACACGCCCGCGCCGGGTCCGAGCGCCGCACTGGCCGCACCAGTGATCAACAACGTATTGCCGATTTCTGCGCCACGCAGATCAATCACGCCCGCGTGATTGAACTCGCCCAGGTTGAGCAGTTGGGCCTGGACAATGCCCTCACGGTTCAAGTCATACACATCCGTGGGCATGAGGCGCCCATCCACCCCGGTCTTGGGCAAATAGAACCCCGTCGCATCGACGGCTTGCGCGCCTACTACTGAGCTCAGGCGAACAACGGCGCCAGCCTGATTGTCGAGCCGGCTGCTGGGAGATCCGAAGTCCGAGATGGCGACGCGTTTGGTGTCACGCACACCGTCGCCGTCGGTGTCTGCGAAATGCCGGAAGGCGAGTTCGCCTCCGGCCCGATTGAGCACACGGTTCTGCCCGCCGGAGGCCAATTCGACGAATCCGGTAATCAGGCCCTGGTTCTCCAGGGTCAGGTTGCCGATCCCGGTTGCGTAGCGTCCTGTGTCCACGACAGCGCGATCAGAGCCGGCATCGATAGAACCTTCGTTCGTGAGGTGGGTGGCCAGACTGCTGCCGAGGGCCACACCGGCGGCGGCCATCCCGTGGGCGCTTGAGGTGCTGGCGGTATCGGCCTGCCATCCGCCAGTCACACGGCCATTGGAGCCGATCGCCAGGGATGCCGTGCCCTCGTCCGTCGTCACGGCAACACCAACACCGAGCTCGCCCTGCACGGTCACGGTTCCATCGAGTTGTGCCAAGACCTGCGCCCGTCTGGGCATACCGCCGGACGCGAGGCCGGTGACCTGCACGCCTATCGAGTCAGCCCCGATCGCTTCGACCTGGCTGTCCAACGCTACGATGGCGGTCAACTCGCCGACGCCCGCACTTTCGACGACGATCCCCCGCGAGCCCTGACCCGACGCGCGCACCACACTGCCGTCCTCGATCACGGCGTACGCTGGGCCAGCATGATGGGCACTTAGAGCCACGACGTTCACGCCGCGCGCGTCGGCGCCTTGCGCAGTGACCTCGCCCGACGACACCACAGCGCGCACCTCGCCAAGCCCCGCGCTTTCGACGACGACTCCACGCGCCCCCTGACCCGACGCGTCCACCACACCGCCGTCCTCGATCACGGCGTACGCTGGGCCAACATGATCGGCACTTAGAGCCACGACGTTCACGCCGCGCGCGTTCTCACCTTCGGCGCTCAGCCAACCCGCCGACACGACACCCACCTCGCCCTCGCCGGCGTTGAGCACATTCACGGCATACGCCTTATCTCCTTCAACATGGACGCTGCCCGTCCGCGAGATCAAGGCGGTCGCTCGTGCCTGGCTATCGGGCTCGTTTACGAAAGACACCAATCCGGTGGCCCAGCTTCCGGTGGCATGCACGG
>QGUO01000320.1 GCA_003242495.1 Pseudomonadota bacterium
CACCTGCTGCGTCCCCGCAGCGCACTGCCCCGCTTCGCGCCGGGCCAATGCGTCGGCGAGCGCGCGCAATGCAGCCGCACGCTCCTGCGGCGACTTGCGCGGCCACGGCCCCTCGTCGAACGCACGCCGCGCAGCGGCGACCGCCGCGTCCATGTCCGCCTCGCGCGCTTCCGCGACCGTCGCCACCACTTCCTCGGTGTTCGGCGAGATCACTTCGATGACGGCGGCGGTGGACGGCGCCACCCATTTTCCGCCGATGAACAGCTTGTCCGTGTGCCGAACCTTGATCCAGTCGGAAGCGATTGCTGCTGACATACACATTCTCCCACCTGACTCGACCGATCTTAGCACGCACGCCGCGGCGCCCGCGGACGTCGCACGCAGCGTGCGGCGGCCGCGTCGGGCGCTCATTTTTTTGCCGTTCGCATAGAATGCCCCGGACACAACCGCAGGGGGGACGTCGCGGCGAGCGCCGCGAACGAACGATTTGCAATGAGATTCACCGACAAGCGGGTCCTGGTCATCGGCGGCAACAGCGGCATCGGCCTGGCGAGCGCCCGCCGCTTCGCCGCCGAAGGGGCGCGCGTGGCGATCTGTGGACGCGATCCGCAGACCCTGGCGCAGGCGGCGACGCAGATCGGCGCAGGCACACTCGCCGTGCGCGCGGACATCGCCGCCGTCCCCGAGATCGACATGCTCATGGCCGAGGTGGCAGGCGCCTTCGGCGGCCTCGACGTGCTGTTCGTGAACGCGGGCATCGGCGCCTTCGTCCCGCTGCGCGCCGTGACCGAAGCCGACTGGGATCGTGTGCATGGCGTGAACCTGCGCGGCATGTTCTTCGCCGTGCAGAAGGCCGTGCCGCTGATGAGCCGCGGTGGCGCCATCGTGCTCACCGGCTCCATCGGCGCCGTCAAAGGCATCCCGGGCGGTAGCGTGTACGCGTCCGCCAAGGCCGGCGTGCGCGCGCTCGGGCGCAGTCTCGCTGCCGAGCTGGTGCACGAAGGCATTCGCGTCAACACCGTGAGCCCCGGACCCGTCGAGACTCCCATCATTCGTCGCAACATCGGCTTGCCCCCCGAGGCCGAGCACGAGTTGCGCGCGCAAATGATCGCCAATATCCCGATGAAACGCATGGGCGAGCCGGACGAAGTGGCCGCGGCGGTGCTGTTCCTCGCCTCCGACGAGGCGAGCTTCATCACCGGCGTCGATCTGTACGTCGACGGCGGCGCGGCGAGTTTTTGACCAGCGAGGCAGGCATGACCGACCCGTTCTTCTCTCAGTATTCGACGATGGACAATCCGCGGCTCGAGTTCGCGTTCGAGGTGCGGCTGAAGTTCACCCGGGTGCAGACCATCCCGATGATGCCGAGCGGCGCCGGACGAGGCGCCGTGTACGTCGATGAAGGCACGTTCGAAGGGCCGCGGCTGCGCGGCCGCGCAGTGCCCAATTCAGGCGGCGACTACGCCCTGTTCCGCCCCGACGGCGTGCTGTCCTTCGATGCGCGCTACATGCTCGAAGAAGAGGACGGCACGCTCATCATGCTCTACAACCGCGGCTATCTCTGGGGCCGCAAGCCCGACACCATGCAACGGCTGCGCGATTGGATCTTCTCCGGGGGACCGCCCGTGGCGCACGACGAGTACTATCTGCGGGCCTTTCCCACCTTCGAGGTGCAGACCGGCAAGCACGACTGGCTGATGCGGCACGTTTTCATCGGCGTCGGCGAGCGTCTGCAGGACGGCAATCGGCTGCGGTACTACGCGCTGACCTAGCGCGCGAGCGCGCGGGCGCCGGTCTGCAAGGCGTTCGCGCGTGACTGCGGCGCGTGCCGCTGCGGTCCTGCCGCTCCGCCGTGTCGGGTGGCGGGCGGCGCTGCCTGGGCGCGTCCGATGTGCGCCGGCAGGCGTCGGACCATGACGTGCAAGGGGGGCGCTGCGGCGCGCTCCTGCGCCGCAGCGTCGAGTCGCGACCTGGGCGCGGCGCCTGCTCGGCGCCACGGCCGCAGGTCGGAACGGATTCAGAACGGATACTGGCGCGGGCCGGTCTGAATGGTGATCCAGCGCAGCTCGGTGAACTCCGCCACGCCGGCCTTGCCGCCGAATCGCCCGTAGCCCGAGGCCTTCACGCCGCCGAACGGCATCTGCGCCTCGTCGTGCACCGTCGGGCCATTGATGTGACAGATGCCGCTGTCGATGCGCTTGGCGAGCTCGAGCGCCTTGGCGATGTCACGACTGAAAATGGCGGCCGACAACCCATACTCCGTATCGTTCGCGAGCTGCACCGCCTCGTCCGCGGACTTGACGCGGGTGATGGACACCTGCGGTCCGAAGGACTCCTCGCGAAACAGCCTCATGGCGGGCGTCACGTGGTCGACCACGATGCCCTGCATCACGGTGCCCTCGGCGGTCCCGCCGGTCAGCACCTTGGCGCCCTGGCTCACCGCATCCTCGACGAGCTGCTGCACACGCTCCACCGTGGTCCGGTCGACCACCGAGCCCAGCACCACCGGGCCCTGGCGCGGATCGCCCGCGGGCAGCTCGGCAACGCGACGCACCAGGCGTGCGGCAAACTCGTCGGCCACCGCCTCGTGCACGATGACACGCTCGGTGGACATGCAGATCTGGCCGGAATTGGCATAGGCGCCGAACACCGTGGCGTTCACCGCCGCGTCGAGGTCGGCATCCTCGAGCACGATCAGCGGCGCCTTGCCGCCCAGCTCCAGCAGCACGGGCTTGAGGTACTTGGCTGCCGTCTGAGCAATCAGCTTGCCGACACGCGTCGAGCCGGTGAAGTTCACGCGGCGCACGGCCGGATGCCCGATGAGCGCCTCGGACACGGCACCGGCGTCCTTGGGATCGTGGGTGATCACGTTGACCACGCCATCACCCAGGCCCGCCTCACGCAACACCGTGCCGATCAGGCGATGGGTCGCCGGGCACACCTCGGAGGCCTTGAGGATCACGGTGTTGCCGCAGGCGAGCGGCGTCGCGATCGCGCGTACCCCCAGGATCACCGGCGCGTTCCACGGCGCGATCCCCAGCACCACGCCCACGGGCTGGCGAATGGCCATGGCGAGACTTCCCGGCACATCCGAGGGCACGACCTCGCCGGTCACCTGGGTGGTGAGCGCCGCCGCCTCGCGCAGCATGCCGGCCGCGAGCTGGACGTTGAAATGTCCCCAGGCGGCGGTCGCGCCGGTCTCGGCCATCATGAGCGTGGCGAACTCCTCGGCGCGTGCCGCGAGCAGGTCCGCGGCCTTGTTGAGCAGCGCGCGGCGCGCGTTCGGCCCGAGCGCCGACCACTTGGGAAATGCGGCGGCGGCGGCCTCGGCGGCCGCGCGCGCATCGTCGGGCGATGCCGCCGCAGCGGTCGTCGCAACTTCGCCGGTGAGCGGGTTGGCGCGCACGAAGGTCGCCGCACCGCTTGCCGGCCGATCGGAATCGCCAATCAACAACTGCACTGTTTGCATTTCGTTCTCCGGGCGGTTCAGGTATGTGGCTGGTGCCCGATTCTAACAGGCCGGGCCGCAGGTCCCTACGACCCGGCGCACGGGCCCCGGGGCAGGATTGTGGCGCACCAGCCCGTCGATGGCGCGGCACCGGGGCGTGCCGCGCAGACCGCGGCGCGTCGAGCGGCCCAGCAGACGCCCGGCGGCCGGCCGCGCCCTCGGCCGCGCGGCGTGCCCCGCCCTGCTCTGTCCTTTCGGCCTGCCTCATGACGCCCGACATGCTTTCGCGCACCGTTGGCGCGCAGCGTTCCCATAGCGTTTCCATGGCGCATGAATCGCGCCACTCGTCCGCTGTCCGTTCTTTCATCGCCGCATTGTGAGATCATAGACGGCGCGTGCCTATTGTGGACTAGGCCACCATTGACTTGACATCTGACGAAGAACATGGAGCGACCCCGACGATGACCGAAACCACTGCCACACGCATCGCCGCCGATCCGGGCTACCTGCGTATCGCGACCGAGGAAGCCTTCGCCACTGCCGACATGCTCGAGCGCTATCGCGCGCTGGTGGCCGGCGGCAAGTTCGACGATCCCGGGTTTCACAGTCTCTGGGGGTTTTATCTGAGCAGCCCGAGCGAGCGTGCCCGGCTCATCATCGACCGCCTGCAGAACCTCGGCGAGGTACGCCTGCAGGACATGGCAGCGAGTGGCATCCATCACCAGGTCCTGTCCCTCACTTCCCCGGGCGTGCAGGTGTTCGATGCCGCGACCGCCAGAGCGGTGGCCAGCGCCGCCAATGACGAGCTCGCCGAAGCGGTGCGCCGACATCCTGACCGTTACACCGGACTGGTCGCCGTGCCACCGCAGGATCCGGCCTGGGCGGCCAAGGAAATGGAGCGCGGCGTGCATCAGCTCGGCCTGAAGGGCGTGATCATCAACTCGCACACCCACGGCGAGTACCTGGATGCGCCCAAGTTCTGGGACATCTTCGCCGCCGCCGAGGCGCTCGACCTGCCCATCTACCTGCATCCCAACACGCCCTCGCGCGGGCTCATCGGTCCGCTGCTGGAAGCGGGCCTCGACGGCGCCATCTATGGTTTCGGCGTCGAGACCGGCATGCACCTGCTGCGCATCATCGTCGCCGGGGTGTTCGATCGCTTCCCCAAGCTGCAGATCATCGTCGGCCACGCCGGCGAGGCGCTGCCGTTCTGGCTCTATCGTCTCGATTACATGCACGCCGCCTCGGTCAAGTCGCAGCGTTATGCGAACATGAAACCTCTCGAGCGCACCATCTCCGAGTACATGCGCGAGAACGTCTACGTGACCTCGAGCGGCATGCCCTCGGCGCCCGCGATCACCCTGTGTCAAGCGGTGCTGGGC
>QGUO01000321.1 GCA_003242495.1 Pseudomonadota bacterium
CAGCTGGCGGCTCAAGTACTCATCCTTCACATCTCGAATGATGAGGGAGCGCGTTCGTTGGGGATGCCAGCTGCGACCGTGGATCCCTCGCGTACGATTCTGCGCAGCGCTGCCGCGTCGTATGGTATGGCCTGGGCTGTTCGATGAAATCGTGTACATGAATCAATTTTGTGTCTACAGTTTCGCCTGAAGGACGAGTGGAAGGCCGGTAAAGCTGGATCGCCTCGTTAGGGTGACCACCGCAAAGGTTCAGGAAGTTACATGGCCGCGGTCGCTTGATCTGGACCAGGGCGGCACCATGTCCGCGTCGAATGCTCCGGTCATTCCTTGGTGCGCAGCGTTCCTGGGTTTGGCGCGGTACTCGTATCGATACGTAGAGACCGATGTCCGACGCTATTGCCACTGATGCAGAACGTCGCGCCGCGCTGGTGCAGCAGATGCGGGAGCAGACCGGCATCGACGAAGCGATGATCGAACAGCTGGTCCGCAGCTTCTATGCCCGCATCCGGGCAGATGATCTGCTCGGGCCCATCTTCAATTCGCGCATTCGCGACTGGGAGCCGCACCTGCAACGCATGTGTGCGTTCTGGTCCTCCGTGGTGTTGTCGAGCGGCTCCTACCACGGTCAACCGATGCGCATGCATGTGTCGCTGCCAGTCGATGCCCGGCATTTCGATCACTGGCTCGATCTCTTCGAGCAAAGCGCGCGGGAGCTATTCTCTGACTCGATCGTAGAGCACTTCATGGTCTGCGCGCGCCGTATCGCAACGAGTCTCGAACTCGGCATTGCCAGCAGCCACGGCGTGCTGCTCGGCAGAGGCGAGCGGTTCCAACGACGGCAGTTGGACAGGACCGGAGATGAGTAAGTCGGCGGTGGCAGTTCTGCTTGCTTCCACGCTCTTGGCCGCGAGCTTCGTGTCGCTCTCCCATGACGATCACTCGACATCCGTGTCTCCGGGGCAGGCCGCGCATGCAGATCACGGCGCGTCCCATGGCACGGCATTGGCGCCGCCGGACGGTGAGCGATGGCCGACGGACCCGCCTCTGCGTACCGGTATGTCGAACATTCAAGCGGCAGTCGAACAGTTCACCGCGGGGGAGCCTGCCCTCGCGAACGCTCCGGGGCGCTTGCGCGCGCCATCGAGGAGAACGTCGGGCACATCATCGAGCATTGCGAGCTCCCGCCGAAGGCCGACGCAGCCCTGCACGTCGTGATCGGCCGGATGCTGACCGCTGCCAATCAACTGAAAACTGATGCCTCACCCGACGCAGCGGTCGCGCAGCTCCGCAGTGCTCTGCAAGATTATCGAGACGCGTTCGACCACTCGGCGGCAGTCTCGTCGCGGCAGGATTGACGGCAGCCAGCCAGTTCAGCCATCACTCCGCTGGGGTGGTCAGTCGAGACCAGGCATCACCGGAACATCGGCGAGCGCCAGCTGGCTTTGCACTTACGTAAAGGCCTCCTGGTCTGAGCCTCGCGCGGTCGGCGGACCGCGAGGCATTCTCGACCATCGATCGGTTTAGCGACGTCAGTGCGGCGTAAAAGGAGTGCGTTGCCCATGCAGAACCTGATCAATCGACGCGGTTTCCTGACTTCCAGCATAGGCGCCGGTGTTGCGGCCATGGCGAGCACACCACTCGCCCGTGCAGCGCCCGACGAGGAGGGATGGCTCAACGAGCCGAAGGTCTGGAACCGGGAGGGTTCCGTATTGAGCATTCAGGCGGACCCCAAGACGGATTTCTGGAGAAAAACCTACTTCGGCTACATCACCGATAACGGACACATGCTCGGTCGGAGGGTGACGGGCGATTTCCAGGCCACCGTCAACGTCGCCGGCCGTTATGCGGCCCAGTATGATCAGGCCGGTCTCATGGTCCGGCTGGATCCGACGATCTGGATGAAATGCGGGGTCGAGTTCGTCGATGGCAGGCAGCACGTAAGCTCGGTGCTGACTCGTGATTTCTCGGATTGGGCAGGAGTTCCTCTCGACGCGACGCCAGAAAGCATGTGGTTCCGGCTGGTGCGCAAAGGCTCGGCGCTCACTTTCTCGTTCTCGCTCGACGGGCACAGATACTCCGAAGTGCGCCAAGGCTACTTGACGGAAGCGCCGACTGTGCTGGTCGGGCCCATGGCTGCGGCGCCAGAGGGCAGCGGATTCGAAGCGGTCTTTCGAGACCTGGACATCAAACAGGTATAGCACTGCCCAAGAGGGGGTGATGCACTGGTGACTTGATGAAATGTCCCCTTGTCTGCATGCGTCTCCGTCACGATCCCCCGCATCCCTCGGGATGATCGACAGACGGGAATGTCGTTCCGTCGCATAGCGTGCGCCATTCCCTCTCTGTCGAAGGGCGCCAGTGAAGTAAGGTCGGCAACCGGAGTGACCACGTGCGATCGTAGCGATACGCAAGTCCCGTACGCCGTTTCAGCTCTGCCGGCAGTTGTCCTGGGTACAGACGACGGAGCCATCTTCAGCCAAGGGAGCCGCTTCGAGCTGCGTGGAACATGCGACTCGACCGAGCGAAGGGGCGCTTGGGCTGCACGGCGACAAGGCGTCGCTTGCGATCGCTCACGCGCCCAGCCACCTGCCCGACTGCGTTCTACGCGGCGGGCTGTCCGCGCCAGGCCGCTTCGATCGTCGCGATGTCGATCTTTTTCATGTCCATCATCGCCTCGAACGCGCGCTTCGCCGCTGCGCGATCGGGGTCGGTCGTTGCTTCCAGCAGTACTCTGGGGGTGATCTGCCAGGACACGCCCCATTTGTCCTTGCACCAGCCGCATTGGCTCTCCTCGCCGCCGTTGCGGATGATGGCATTCCAGTAGCGGTCGGTCTCCTCCTGGTCCTCGGTGATGATCTGAAAGGAAAACGCTTCGCTGTGCTTGAATGCCGGACCGCCGTTCAGGCCGACGCAGGGCACGCCCACCACCGTGAACTCGACCGTCAGCACCGCTCCCTCCTTGCCGGCGGGATAATCACTGGGGGCATGATGGACGGCCGTCACGGCGCTGTCCGGGAAGGTCTCGGCATAGAACCGAGCAGCCTCTTCCGCCGTGCCGTCATACCAAAGGCAAATCACGTTCCGGGTCATGGCGTGTCTCCATCTGGGGTCATTTGGGGATCTCGATGGAACTAGGACGAACCAGACCTGTGAGAACCGACAAGACCTTCGTCGGACTGCGCCCCCTTGCCCCGTTGTTGCCCCGGTGCGACGAATTTGACCCCTTCATGCGATACTATCCAGGATCGAACGCTGCCCTGCGAAAAACAATCGATTTCACCTGATTAGCGATGAACCTGACAGAAAGCTTCACCTGGCTCCAGGACTATCCGCTCGCGATGACGGGGCTGCAATTGCTCGCCCTGCTGCTGCTCGTCGGCCTTGCCGACCTGCTGACGAGGAAGCTGTTGGTGCGCGTGATCGGGCACGCGGTGCGGCTCTCCCCCTCGAAATGGGACGACGCACTGCTCGGCCCGGGTGTCATCGCCCGCCTGGCGCATGTCATCCCCGCCCTGGTCGTGTACTACGGCGTCACCTTCGTCTCCGGGCTGCCGGAGGGCGTCGTCGTCGTGGTCCGCAGCGTCGCCAGCGCGTACGTGGTGCTGACCCTCGCCCTGGCCCTGGGCAACCTGATCAATGCAGTGAACCGCATCTACGAGCAGCGTAATCCTGAGCGTGCGCGCGCCCGTCCCATCAAGGGCTATTTGCAGCTGGTGAAGATCGTCATCTTCCTGGTCGCAGCCATCATGGTGATCGCGGCCCTGTTCAATCGCGATCCGCTGCTGCTGCTGTCCGGCCTCGGCGCGATGACCGCGGTGCTGATGCTGGTCTTCAAGGACACCTTGCTGTCCCTGGTGGCCAGCGTGCAGCTGTCGACACACGACATGCTGCGGGTGGGCGACTGGATTTCCATGCCGCAGCTGAACGCGGATGGTTTCGTCACCGACATCTCTCTGCACACCGTGAAGGTGCAGAACTGGGACAAGACCATCACCACGATTCCGACCTGGCGGCTAATCAGCGAGAGCTACAAGAACTGGCGCGGGATGTTCGAGTCCGGCGGCCGCCAGATCCAGCGATCCCTCTACATCGATCAGACCTCGGTCCGCTTTCTCACGGATACGGAGCGCGAGCGCCTGCGTCGATTCGTGCTGATCCGCGATTATCTGGATCGCAAGGACGCCGAGATCGAGGCACACAACGAACGCTTGATCGCTCAGGGCGCCGACCCCGTGAACGCGCGACGCGTCACCAACATCGGAACCTTCCGCGCGTATGTGCAGGCATACATCGAGGCGCATCCGGGCATCCACACGGAGATGTTCCGGCTGGTGCGACAACGGCAGCCCGGCCCGACCGGTTTGCCGCTGGAGATCTACTGCTACACGGCAAAAACCGCCTGGGCGGATTACGAAGGCATCCAGGCCGATATCTTCGACCACCTGTACGCCATCCTGCCGGAGTTCGGCCTGCGGGTGTTCCAGCAGCCAAGCGGCGCCGATGTGACCCGCGCCTTGTCGGGACGCTCCGAGAGCGTCGCCTGACGCAGCGGCGGGGTGTGCCGTCCGGCCACAGGGCGCGCGCTCCGGCATGACCCGGCGCCCGCGCGTTGCGGGTTTCAAGGCGCAGAAGGTCGGCGCACGC
The DNA here is from genome assembly GCA_003242495.1 of Pseudomonadota bacterium. Taxonomy (GTDB): domain Bacteria; phylum Pseudomonadota; class Gammaproteobacteria; order Steroidobacterales; family Steroidobacteraceae; genus Steroidobacter. The sequence continues at coordinate 4,645 of QGUO01000321.1, forward strand.
ACGTCCTGTGCGCCGGCAGGAGGGCGCCATTGCCGTACGCAGGGATGCAACTTACCCGACGCGTCTCGCGTTCGACCGGGGTCGACCTCAAAGGGAGGCCCCATGCGCAGCGAGCGGCAGAAGAGGCTGGCGGCCGGGCGTAACGACCCTTTGACCCCCGGCTGGGTGGCGGCC
>QGUO01000322.1 GCA_003242495.1 Pseudomonadota bacterium
ACCTGCTGCAGCTGGTCGTGCAGGTCCTCGAGGTCGAAGTCCTTGCCCTTCTTGAGCTTGCGCGCCAGCTTCTCGGCCCGCTCGCGGTCCACGGTGCGCGTGACGTCCTCGACCAGCGACAGCACGTCGCCCATGCCGAGGATGCGCGAGGCAACCCGGTCGGGGTGGAACGGCTCGAGGCCGTCGAGCTTCTCGCCCGTGCCCATGAACAGGATGGGCTGGCCGGTGATCTGGCGCACCGACAACGCCGCGCCGCCGCGCGCGTCGCCGTCGGTCTTGGTGAGCACCACGCCCGTGAGCGTCAGGGCCTCGCCGAAGGCGCGCGCGGCGTTCACCGCGTCCTGTCCGGCCATGCTGTCGACGACGAACAAGGTCTCGACGGGCTGGACCACGGCGCTGATCTCGCGCACCTCGCTCATCATCTCCTCGTCCACGTGCAGGCGGCCGGCGGTGTCGACGATCAGCACGTCGTAGAGCGAGCGCCGCGCCTCCTCCAGGGCCTCGCGCGCCAGCGTCACGGCGGACTTCTTCGGATCGGACGGAAAAAACCCGACCTCGACCTGGGCCGCGAGGCGCTCGAGCTGCAGGATGGCCGCGGGCCGGTGGACGTCGGTGCTGGCGAGCAGCACTTTCTTGCGCTCATGCTCCTTGAGCCACTTGGCGAGCTTGCCCGCCGAGGTGGTCTTGCCGGCGCCCTGCAGGCCCGCGAGCAGGACGACCGCCGGCGGTTGCGCGCGCAGGTTGATCGGACGCACGCCCGCCCCCATGAGGGCGATCAACTCCTCGTGGATGATGCGCACCAGGGCCTGGCCCGGCGTGAGACTCTTGTCGATCTCCATGCCGACGACCTTGCTGCGGATGGTGTCGATGAATGTCTTCACCACCGGCAAGGCCACGTCGGCCTCGAGCAAGGCCATGCGCACCTGGCGCATCGTGTCGTTGATATTCTCTTCGGTCAGGCGTCCGCGCCCGCGAAGGTTCTCAATGACGCCCTGCAGGCGCTCGGAAAGTTTGTCGAACATGGAATCGGAGAATGGGGCCGGAAAACGGAAAGAGTACCGTGCAGGACCCCCCGGGGGAAGGAACGGCCGGGACCGCCCCTGGCGCCCGCCGGCGGGCCGCCGCGCGGCCCCGCAGCGCGCCTCGACGGGCGCTGCACGGGGACTGCGGCCCTACGCGCCGCGCGTTCGATCCTGTAGCCTGTGGTCCTGACCTTACAGACTGAGACTGCCACCCGTGCTGCCCGTCGTCGTCTTTGCCTGTTATCTGGCCTCCTCCGCCTGGCTGGCGACCAGCGCCTACCGGCCCGCGGAGCACGCGGCCCGCGGCCGGTTGGCGGCCGGCCTGGCGCTCGGCGCGGCCGCCCTGGCGCTGCATGCCCTGCTGCTGTGGCAAAACGTGTTCGCGCGGCCCGCCGTGGCCTTCAGCGCTGCCGAGACCGCCTCGCTCATCGGCTGGCCGATCGCCATCATCGCGCTGGCGAGCGCCTGGACGCGCGCGCGCTTCGCCGGCGTGTGCGCGGTGCTGCTGGTCGTGGCCGGCGTGCTGGCGGTGGTGACCGACGAAGGCCGTCGCAGCTTCGCGCTCGAGCGCCAGAGCTGGGAAATGGCCGCCCACATCATCCTCTCGACCCTGGCCTACGCGCTGGTCACCGTGGCCGCGGCGCTCGCGATCGCCCTGGCGCTCCTCGACCGGCGCTTGCGGCGCCGCCAGAAGCTCGGGTGGCTGCGCATCCTGCCCTCGGTCGAGGCCCTCGAATCGGGCATGTTCACCGCGCTCGGCACGGGATTCGCCTTGCTCACCCTGTCGCTGTTCAGCGGCTTCGTCTTCGTCGAGAACCTGCTGGCGCAGCACCTGGTTCACAAGACGGTCCTGTCATGCCTGGCCTGGCTGGTCTTCGCCGTGCTGCTCTTCGGGCGCTGGCGCTTCGGCTGGCGCGGCCGCACCGCGCTCAAATGGACCTTGAGCGGCTTTTTCGTGCTCGGGCTCGCCTATTTCGGTACCAAGCTGGTGCTGGAAGTCCTGCTGGAGCGGCATTGGGGCTGACAAGGCCTTGATTTTTCGATTCTGGCGCCCAGCGGCTTGTCATGCGGGACTGCCTGATGCCACCATGCAGGCGGCTGGGCAGACCCTCCGGGTGATGCTTCTTTGAACGACATTCCGATAGGACTCCTGATCGCGATCGTCATCGCGCTCATCCTCCTCTCCGCGTTCTTCTCGAGTACCGAGACCGCTCTGATGAGCATCAACCGGTACCGACTGCGCCACAAGGCGAAGAGCGGTCACCGCAGCGCGCGTCTCGCCGAAGCGCTGCTCGCCCGACCCGACCGGCTCATCGGCATCATTCTGCTCGGCAACAACGTGGTCAACGTTCTGGCGGCCACGCTGACCAGCGTCATCGCCCTGCGCCTCGGCGGCGAGCCTGCCCTCGCCCTGGCCACCGGCATCCTCACCATCGTGCTGCTCATCTGCGGGGAAGTGGCGCCCAAGACCTATGGCGCGCTGTACCCCGAGCGGCTCGCGCTGCCGGCCGCCTGGGTGTACACGGTGCTGGTGCGCGCGCTGTATCCGCTGGTGTGGCTCGCCAACCTGCTGGCGAATGGATTGCTGCGACTGCTCGGCGTATCGACCCAGCACGTCAGCTCCCATCCGCTGAGCGCCGAGGAGCTGCGCACCGTTCTCGCCGAGGCGAATGCCGTGATTCCGCATCGCCATCAGCGCATGCTCACCAGCATCCTCGACCTGGAGAAGATCACGGTGGACGACATCATGATCCCGCGTCATGACATCGCCGCCATCGACATCGAGGACGACTGGGACGACATCCTGGAGGCACTGCGCACCACGCCGCACACGCGCCTGCCGGTGTGCAAGGGCAACATCGACAACGTCATCGGCATCCTGCACATGAAGAAGGTCGCGCATGCCTTGGCGCGCGGCGAGCTGACGCGTTCGCGGCTGGCCGACCTGGCACGCCAGCGCGAGGCCTACTTCATTCCGGCGGGCACCACCCTCAACACACAGTTGCTCAACTTCCAGCGCGACCGGCGGCGCATCGCGCTCATCGTCGACGAGTACGGCGACATTCAGGGCCTGGTCACCCTGGAGGACATCCTCGAGGAGATCGTCGGCGAGTTCACCAGCGATCCGGGCACCCTGCACAAGGACATCCACCGCGAGGCCGACGGCGCCTGCGTGGTGAGCGGCTCGATCAATGTGCGCGTGTTGAACCGCACGCTCGGCTGGAACCTGCCGACCGACGGGCCGCGCACGCTCAACGGCGTCATCCTCGAGTATCTCGAGACCATCCCGGAGCCAGGCACCAGCCTGCGCCTCGGCGATCTCTCCGTGGAAATCCTGCAGGCGGCCGACAACGCGGTGAAGACCGCGCGCATCCGCGCGATCGAGGCCGCGCAGCCGCAGTTCACCAAGGGCGTCGCCTGAGCCGACGAGGACGCAGGCGCCCGGCCAGCCTCACAGCCGGGCCAAGGCCTCGCCGAGGCGCTCGACGCCGACGATCTGCAGGCCCTCGATGTCACGGCGCGGCTTGTTGGCGAGCGGGACGATGGCGCGCTTGAATCCGTGCTTGCCGGCCTCGCGCAGCCGCTCCTCGCCGAAGGGCACCGGGCGCACCTCGCCGGCGAGACCCACCTCGCCGAAGCACACCAGGCCGGCCGGCAACGGCCGATCCTGGGCGCTCGATACGGTCGCCAGCAGCGCCGGCAGGTCGACCGCCGTCTCCGAGATGCGCACCCCGCCGACCACGTTGACGAACACATCGCGACCGGCCGTCGAGATGCCGCCGTGGCGGTGCAGTACCGCGAGCAGCAGCGCGAGCCGATTCGACTCCAGGCCGACCGCCAGACGTCGCGGATTCGCGCCCTGCGCTTCGTCGGTGAGCGCCTGCACCTCGACCAGCATCGGACGGCTGCCCTCGCGGGCCACCATGACGGCGCTGCCCGCCACCGGCTCGGAGTGCTGCGAGAGGAAGATGGCCGACGGATTGCGCACCTCCTTCAAGCCCTGCTCGCCCATGGCGAACACGCCGACTTCGTTGGCGGCGCCGAAGCGGTTTTTCACGGCGCGGATCAGGCGGAAGCGGCTGCCGGCATCGCTCTCGAAATAGAGCACGGTATCGACCATGTGCTCGAGAATGCGCGGACCGGCGATCACACCCTCCTTGGTGACATGCCCGATGATGAGCACCGATACGCCCGTGGACTTGGCAAAGCGCACCAGCGCGGCCGCCGTCTCGCGCACCTGCGTGGCCGAGCCCGGCGAGGACTCGATGTCCGCCGCGTGCATGGTCTGGATGGAATCGATCACCAGCACGCGCGCGCCACTGCGCTGTGCGCAGTCCATGATGGTTTCGACCGATGTCTCGGCCAGCAACTGCAGGCTGTCGCCGGCCACGCCGAGCCGGCGTGCGCGCAGGCTGATCTGCCGCAGCGACTCCTCGCCGCTCACGTAGAGCGTGGGCGCGACGCGGCTGAGCGCGTCGCCGGCCTGCAGCAGGAGCGTGGACTTGCCGATGCCCGGATCGCCGCCCAGCAGCGTGACCGAGCCCAGCACCAGCCCGCCGCCGAGCACCCGATCGAGCTCGGCGAGCCCGGTCGGCATCCGCGGCTCGTCCTCCTCGGCGACCTGTGAGAGCACGCGGGGTTCGCCGCCCGCCTGGGTCAGCAGGCCGCGCGGGCGCGCCGCCGCCGAGGCCGCCGCCCTGGGCACCACGAGCTTGCCCAGCGAGTTCCAGGCGCCGCAGGCCGGGCACTGCCCCTGCCACTTCAGGCTTTCACCGCCGCATTGGT
>QGUO01000323.1 GCA_003242495.1 Pseudomonadota bacterium
GCGGGACTGAGCGCCCGGGGGCGGGGGGGGGCTCCTGGCCGGCAAGTGGGCGGGATTTCTTGACACCGCGAGGCTCGGCCAAGACAATGCCCGCCCTCCCATCCTGCGGCGGGCTGCCCCTCGGGGCGCTTCGCCGGCGAAAGGCTAGGTAGCTCAGCTGGTTAGAGCGTGGCACTCATAATGCCGAGGTCGAGGGTTCGAGTCCCTCCCTAGCCACCAGTCCCTCCCGGAGACCGCTTTGCCGGTCGGCCTTCCCCTGACCGCCGGGCTCGGGGATTCGTCAGCGGCGCACTTCATCCCTGGGACGCTTTCGGTCGAATCTGTATGGACGTACAGTATCCTGTATGTCCAAACGATTGCCTCCCAACACGCTCGCGAGCATCGGGGACGGTGCGCTGCCGCTGTACGCCCATTGCCTGCGATGCCGGCACTGGAGCCCGGTGAAGGTCCTGGAGCTGGCCAAGCGGTTCGGGTGGGGGGCCGGGCTCGGCGACATCGCGCCCAAGCTGCGCTGCCTGTCCTGCGGCAGCAAGAACTGCGAGCTGGTCACGCGCAAGCCGAAGGAGAGTCGCTGCAGCCGTTGCGGGCGGCCGTACTAGGCGTTCAGCCGGGCGAGCGCCCGGCCGACCTCCTGATCGTCCGCGGTGTTCACCTCGATCACGTAACGTTGCTCGGTCGCGTCGAAGGCCTCCCAGTAGTCGTATTGGCGGTTCAGCACGCCGATGGTGGCTTCCGAGGCGTCCGAGCGTCGGCGTGCCCGGTCGAGGATCCGCTGCTCCAATAACGCCCGCGGCGCTGTGCAGTACACGATCGCCGGTGCCACGCCATGCTCGTGCGCCAGCTCGAGGAAGGCGGCACGCTCGGCGCGGCGCAGGAACGCGGCGTCGACGATGCAATGCTCGCCGGCCCGCAGCGCCAGCCCGGCAAGCGTCCGCAGGCGCCCGTATGTGCGCTCGTTGAACTCGGGTGTGTAGATGCCCGCGCCGGGTGCCGAAGCGGAGGATTCGGTCGCGGCCAACCCGGCCAGGCGCTTGCGCTCCACGTCGGAGCGCACGCGGATGGCCGGCATGTGGGTCAGCCACCGCGTGCTCAGCCAAGTCTTGCCGGAGCCGGACAGGCCGCAGGTGAGCACCAGACGCGGCCGACGGGCCCGCGACAGGGCCTGCGCGAGGTCGAGGTATTCGGCCGGGCGGGGGCCGGCGTTGCGCTCGGCCGGAGTGCCCGAGAGCAGGCCGACCTTGGCCCTGACCAACGCCCGGTAGATCGCGAAGTGGCGCAACAGCCGGACGGCGGCGTAATCGCCGCTGCGCTCCAGCCACGCGTTCAGGAATGCATAGGCATGGTCGCGGCGTCCGCGCGCGCTCAGATCGGCCACCAGGAATGCCACGTCGTTCATGACATCGATCCAGCGCAGCGCCGGATCGAACTCGATGCAGTCGAACGGCGTCAGGACGCCGTCGACGCGCACGATGTTGCCGGCGTGCAGATCGCCGTGGCATTCGCGGACGCGGCCGCTGCGCAGCCGTTCCTCGAACATGGTCCGCAGCGAGGCGTTTTCGCTCTCGAGGTGCATGCGCAATGCGTCGAGCACCGTTCTCCCGGGCTCATCGAGCAGCTCGGCCAACTCGTCGCAGGTGCTCCTCACGCTCTGCATCGTGTGCTGCGCGTCGCCAAACCCACTGTGCTCGTCCGCGCGGGCGGCCACCTCGTGGATGTCGGCGAGGCGCGCGCCGAGGTCGGCGAAGTCGCTCGCTTTGAGCGCATCGCGCTGCAGGAGCGCGATCAGCTCGTCCTCGGCCGAGAACTGCCGCAAGCGCACCGCGTATTCGCGAACCTCGCCGTGTTCGCCGACTCGCGGCCGGCCGCGTTCCACGGAGATCGGTACCACGTCGAGATACAACGAGGGGGCGAAGCGCCGATTCAGCCTGAGCTCCTCCTCGCAGAAATACCGGCGTCGCTCCAGGGTCGAGAAATCCAGAAAGGGAAGCACGACGGGCTTCTTGATCTTGTAGGCGTAGGCGCCGGTGAGCAGCACCCAGGACACGTGCGTCTCGCGCACCTCGACAAAGCGCACCGGATGCGCATAGCACGCGGGCGCACGCAGGGCCTCGATCAGTTCGCGCGCCGCGGCCAGCCGCCTCTCGTTCATGGGGCCGCCTCGCCACAATCGGTCAGATTTGCGCGCCCGTTCGTCATCGCTCGCGCCTCGTTCGGTCTGCTTTCCGCGATTGAATCATTGCCACGGGTCGATCGTCACCCGCGGCAACGACGAAAAAGTCAGAGTGGAGAGCGACCATGATCAAGAAGACGTTGGTGGGAGCGGTGGCGGTGGCGTTGTGCGCCGGCACGGCGCAGGCCGAGAACACCTTCACCAGGGAGGAGGGCGTGGGCATGTTCACCGGCGCGGCCGCCGGTGCGCTGGTGGGCGGGCCGCTCGGCGCGGCGGTGGGGCTGATGTTCGGCGGCGTTCTCGGTGACAGCATCGGCATGACCAAACGGGCGGAGCTGCGCGCCGAGCAGCTCGAGCGTGAGCTCGTCGACGCCCGGGTGGCGCTCAGCCGCGCCAGCGAACGGACCGGCGGCGATGCGCTGTTCGACGCCCTCGCCCAAAGGTTGCACGCCGACGTTTTGTTCCGCACCGGAAGCGCCGAGATCGATGCGCCCATGGCCGAGCGGCTTGCCGCCCTGGGTCAGCTCCTCGCCGCGCACGAGACGCTCAGGATCGACCTGAACGGCTTCGCCGATCCGCGCGGCGACGAGGCGGCCAATCTGGTGCTCTCGCACGAACGCGCGAATGCAGTGCGCGAAGCGCTGATCCGCGGCGGCGCCGCCCCCGAGCAGATTCGACTGGCGGCGCATGGCGCGGCGCTCGCGACGGCGCCGCAGGGCGATCTCGAGGCCTATGCCTGGGAGCGACGTGTCAGCCTGGCGATTCGCCCTGCGAGCGCCGCGACCGTTGCGCAGGCGCAATGACCGGAGAGGGGCCGGCGTCTGCGCCGGCCCCGTCTCCCGATCGGATGCCGCCGAAGACAAAGCGATTGCGACTTTCCGAGGTGTATCGTGTGCCTTGCCGGGATCGTCATCACCGACCACATCGTGCCGCCCATCGTGGATTTCTCGCGGGCGAGCGCCGAAACGCTCATGTTCAAGCCGGCGCCGGAGTGCGTGCTTCGAGGCGCGCCCGTGCATACCGCTCGCAATCTCTTCAGCGACGGCACCGGTCGGTTCCGCGCGGGCGTCTGGCAGAGCACGCCGGGACGCTGGCGGGTGCGCCACGCCGAATTCGAGTTCTGTCACATTACCCGGGGGCGGGTGACGATCGAGGCCGGGAACGGCCGGCGCTGGCAATTCGGGCCCGGCGACAGCCTCGTGATCCCGGCGGGCTTCGAGGGCACCTGGACCGTGTGGGAGTCGCTGAGCCGGTTGTATGTCGCTTACCGGCCCTGCGACCCGCGCCTGTGCCAATCGAGTGCGTGGCTGGGCACGCCCTGCACCAACCAGGGGCATTCCGAGGCGCCATGAGGGCGCGCCACTCGAATCGGTGCGCCGCCATGCACCGGCAAGTCGCTGCTTCCTGAGACGTGATGGCGGCGTAACGCCGCGAGAACACGCGGCTGGCGGGGTGCCACACGCGCTCACGCCGCCTCTCCTGTGCTGAAGCCGAAGGACGTGATGCCGTTGGCATGCTTGCTGCATCGGTATACCACGGCAACACCTGTAGCGTTTCCACCGCACATGCGTCCTGGCGTGGCCAAAGTGACTGGAAATCCAGCCTGCGCGGCGCCGAGGTCCTTTGGCTTTTCCACCACAAAGGGGAGTTCTATGCGCAATCTCAGGTTACTGGCAGCACTCGGCCTGGTTGGGATGGCGGGGGCGGCTCACGCAGCAGATGTGACCGACACCCCGGTCACCGCGAATGTAACCATCGTGAACGACTATGACTTCCGCGGCGTGACCCAGACCGACAACGGCCCTGCGATCCAGGCGGGTCTCGATTGGGCGCACGACAGCGGATGGTACGTCGGGACCTGGGGGAGCAGCGTGGATTTCGGGCCCGACTCCCGAACCCACGCCGAGCTCAACCTGTACACCGGCTTCGCCGGCAAGAGTGCCGCTGGACTGGGCTGGGATGCCGGCGTCCTGCAATACATCTATCCGGACGAGTCGGACCTCAACTTCCTCGAGCTCTACGGAAAGCTGTCGTACGGCTTGTTCGGCACGGCACTGCACTACAGTAACGACTATGCGGGGACGGACGAAAGCGCGTTCTACGCGACGGGAAGCATGAGTATCCCGCTGGTCGCGCCGCTTACGCTCGATCTGCACATCGGCTACAGCGATGGCGACGGCATCCTGGTGGCGTTCGGTGAGGATTCCTACATGGATTATTCGGTGGGCTTCACCTACTCGGCCAGCAACTTCGACGTGGGCATGAAGTGGGTGGGCACGGATCTCGAGGATGACGGCAGCCGCGTCATTCTCTCGTTATCCACCGCGCTGCCGTGGTGAATGCGGCCCGCCGAGGCCGAGCGTCACAGCGTGTGACGCGGGTCGGTGTTTGAAAGCCCATGCCTCGGGCCGGGAGGCCCGAGGCGTCGTCACGGCTGCGCGGGCGGCCAAGTGCGCCATACGACATCTGCATCCCTTTTTTCGCGACGTGTTGCACAAACGCGCGCGAACGGACCTGAACGGCGCTGCGCCCCACCCCAGATGACCGCCGAAGTAAGTTAGCATGCCGCGCGCTCCCGCCTGCGGCGGGGGCTTCCCTTCGGGCCTGATGGAGTGGATATGCGGTTGTTGAAC
>QGUO01000324.1 GCA_003242495.1 Pseudomonadota bacterium
AATTAGCAGGAGGACTGGCGGCTTCGCCTGAGCGAGGCTCTCAGCCAAAGGAACTTCGCGCTCTTGGAATCCAGGAATACCGTCAGGTGTTCTTCAAGCCCTACCGAGCGATCTATCGCGTTCAGGACAAGAAGGTCATCATCTACCTCATCGCTGACGGGCGCCGCGACATGCAGAGCCTGCTCTCCCGCCGGTTGCTGGGAGGCTCATGATCCTCGTCGTGGCGGAATCCAGCACGCCCTAGCTGGCCGGCCTGACCTCGATCTCCGGGATCTTGTCGTCGTAGAAGGCGATGCGGCCCTCCAAGTCCCGGTGCTCATCGTAAGGATCTTCATACGTCCATGCTGCATCCTTCAGCTCACGACCGTTGGTGCGCACGCTGAAATAGTTGGCCGTTCCCTTGAAGGGACATTCCGTGGTCGTGTCCGTTCTTTGCAACGCTTGCATCTTGATGTCGGCGCGCGGGAAGTAATGGCGGGCCGGATATCCGTCTTCTTCCACGCGAATGACGTCGCGGGAATTCGCCACGACCTCCCCGTCCACCGTGGCTTGCATACGCGCATTCACGTGGATCTCGCGAACCTTGTGGTCGGGCCACTTGCGGTGTCCGGGCGAACTGGCCATCGTGCTCTCCCCGCGCAATGGATTGCGCGAAATGAATTCCTTGTCGGAGTGGACGCGCGATCCGGCTCGCAGTTCCCGGCCGGTGCGCACGGCCGGCTCAGACGTCCGTGAACTCCTGTCCCATGCCCGACCCTCACCCGTAGGCAGGCATGCTGCCCGCTGTTCTCGGTGGCTGGATGGCCTGGTCCCGCCGCCGTTGCAGGGTCCGTCGCACCGCGCGTTCCGTTCGCGCAAGCGCCCGATCCATGGCGGCCTGAACGGACTCGTGCTGCTCTTCCACGACGACGCTCGGCAGACCGCTCAGCACCACCTTGATCTGGCAGCGCTTGTCCGTGCCGCCGCGCGGGCCGTTGACATCATCGACCCGGACGCTCGTGCGCTCGATGGATTCCGCGAACTTCCCCAATTTCCGCCCCAGCTTGCGCCGCAGGTAGTCGCGGTCCGCGGCATCGAGCACCGAGCCCGTGGAGCGGATGTACGCCGGGGTTTGCGGTGCTTCTGTGCGTCCGGCGACCCGCTTCTGCGCTCGCGGGAGGCGTTTCGCCAGCGGCGCGCGTGCCGGGCTGTCCGGTCGGCGGCGGCGGTGCCGCCCGAGCGTGGAACTGAGTCGGCCGGTGATCTCGGCCGGTTCACCGTCCGGCGCACCGGACTTGGCGGCGGAGGTTCGGCTGCGCTTGGCGCGTTTGGCCGAGCGCTTTGCGGTGCGCACCTGCCTGGCTGCCGCGCGACGTGCACTCGCCGGGGGCATGCGCATGGACTGTCGTTGCGCGCGTGCGCTGGGTCGGGTCGACCCCCGTCCGAGCTCTTCGAGCACATCGGTGGCCGTCACGATGCCCACGAGACGGCCGTCTTCGAGAACCGGCAGCGAGCCAACGAGCCGGCCGCGCATGATGTTGGCCGCCTGTCGCAGTGTCGTGCCGGGCTTCGCGCTCGCCGTTTGCGCCGACATCAACTCATGGACTTTCCGGCCGCGGCGCAGGGCGCCCCCTTTGGGGCCGCCGAGATCCCGTTCGGAGATGACGCCAACCAAGCGTCCGTCCTCCATGACGGGCAGGTGGCGAATGCCTTCCCGCTCCATCAGCGTCCAGGCCGAGCGCGCCGATGCGTCCGGACCAATGGTCACGACTTGGGTGCTCATGATTTCCTGTAGCCGCATACCGATGGCTCCAAGCTGGAATGGAACGGAGGCCCGATGGTGACGTCGCCTTCGCGGCTTGCGCCCTGCAGCGACGGGCAGTCAGCCATCCGGATCCGTGGCGAACGGCGGCTACCAGGACGATGGTGTGCGCGAGTGAGCCTGCCTTGTCGCGACCGTCCGCGCCGAACGCACTTCATGCGCTCGTTCGACAGTGGTCCGGGTGAGCGTCCGCATGCCTGTATCCGTCGTTGCAAAGGCGAGCGTCGTCGAGTGAAACGCTTTACCTCCCGTCTTGTTCCACCGACGACTACCGTAACCCGCGCAGCCGGCGCAGAATGTGCGCAAGCGGCGGCAGGCGGATGCGTCCGGTGCGGCAGCGTTGCTGCCGGGCCGCTGCCTTCGCTGACAAGAACGCCTCGCTCTCGCTAAGGCGTTAGGCCATACCGGGCGTATCGTTCGTCAACATCGGACGATAGCGCCCGGGCGGCGGCGACACGACGTTGGCAGGATTCAGTGCCTGGGCGGTTTGTAGATCGCGGCGCGCCGCCTCGGCGTCGCGCAGGTCCATCAGGTAGGCGAGGCCGCGATGGGCATGAGCATCGTCGCTGTTCGGATCCAGGTCGAGCGCCTCGCTGAAATCACGGATCGCCGCATCCATGTGCTCCTCTCTCATGAAGTTCAGGGCGCGGTTGTCGGTGCCGGAGTTCCCGCCTTGTGTGGCGTTGAGCGCGCATCCGGACGCGTGTTTTCCCATACGGGAGGGCACGGCGGGTCATGAGAACGGCGGTGTCCCGGACGCTTGTCGTGTGACGGGCTGTCTCTCGGGCGATGACGCGCTGCGCCGGCAGGCAGCGCGTGCGAGAATGACGTCCCGCCTGCATCGCGCGCGTGAGCGGCGGGGCGGAGAACGATCGACGTATTGCAATTGGGGGTGGAGATGATCGACCGGCGCAAGCTCCTGGCGGGCGCGGCCGCGGCCGCAGCCAGTACTCTGGTGCCTGCCTGGGGGCGTGAGGTCGCGCGCCGACCCAATTTCCTGTTCATCATGGCGGACGACCTGGGTTGGGCTGACCTGGGATGCTACGGGCGCAGCGACGTGGCGACGCCGGCACTCGACGGGCTCGCGCGCGATGGCATGAAGTTCGAGCATGGGTATGCGAACAGCCCGGTCTGCTCGCCGACGCGCGTGGGACTCATCACCGGTCGCTATCAGTACCGTCTGCGCATCGGGCTCGATGAGCCCTTGTCGAGCGCCGGGGTGGGTCTCGAGCCCGGCACGCCCACGCTGCCGATGCAGCTCAAGCAGGCGGGCTATCAGACTTCGTTGGTGGGTAAGTGGCATCTGGGCATGACGGACCGCTTCAGCCCGCTGCGCCATGGTTACGACCGCTTCTGGGGCATTCGCGGCGGCGGTGTCGACTATTTCACCCACGACGTTCGGCGTCCCGGTGGCGGCGAGGCGCCCAGTCAGGCGATCCCCGATTTGTGGGACGGCGACGTGCCGGTCGAAGCCACGGGCTATTTCACCGATCTGCTGGGCGATCGCGCGGCGCGCGAGATCAGCCGCATGAGCCGCGATCCGCGCCCATTCCTGCTCAGCTTGCATTTCACCGCGCCGCATTGGCCCTGGGAGGGCCCGGGTGACGAGGCCATCTCCCGTACGCTCACCAACGCCATGCATTTCGATGGCGGGAACATCGCCACCTATCGCAGCATGATCGAGTCGCTCGATCACAATGTCGGCCGGGTGCTCGCCGCGCTCGAGGCCAGCCGGCGGGCAGAGGACACCATCGTGGTATTCACCTCGGACAATGGCGGTGAGCGCTTCGCCATGAACTGGCCTTTCAACGGCATGAAAGGCGAGCTCCTGGAGGGCGGCATTCGCACGCCCTTGCTGGTGCGCTGGCCAGGAAGAGTGCCGCGCGGCACGACCAGCGACCAGGTGGCGATCAGCATGGACTGGGTGCCGACCTTCCTGGACGCCGCCGGGGTGACGGCGGACGCGCGCGCCCCGACCGATGGCCTCAGCCTGTTGCCCGCCCTGCTGGAGTCCCGCACGGTCGAGCGCGACCTGTACTGGCGTTTCAAGGCGAACGAGCAGGCGGCGATGCGTCGCGGTCCCTGGAAGTACCTGCGCATCAATGGCGCGGAGTACTTGTTCGATGTGGTGGCGGATCCCCAGGAGCGCGCCAATCTGCGCGAGCGCCATCAGGCGCGGTTCGCCGCAATGAAGGCCGACTGGGAACGCTGGAACGCCGAGATGCTGCCGTACCCGCAAGACAGCCCGAGCTGGAGCAACAAGACCCTGCGCACATTGCCGGATCGCTACTGACCGATCCCGGACCCTGCGGCGGGCCCGGCCAGGGCGCGTCTGCGCTGGTGCTGCGGGAAGGCAGGAGAGCGCCGTCGCACCATGCGCCCAGCGCGTCGCTGATGTGTGCGCGACGGCACGCATGGCGGATCTTGCGCCGATCCGGGTGCCCCCACGGCACTCCGGCGCATTGCGCCTGGCCTCTCCGCTCGGAACTCCCGAACGGCGGATGCGTCTTCGAACCGGATGCGCCGCCTGGGCGCTTCGTGTCGGGCGCCGCCGTGTACGTGGCGACCGGGTTCGTGAGGCGGCCGGACGATACAGGGGATTGTCGATGAAGCACGCTCGGATCACGCGCCGCGCGTTCGCGCTGGGCGCGGGCAGTCTGGCGGCGTGTCATGCGGGCGTCGCGCGGGCGCTGCTGCGCAGCGATGCCGAGTCGCCCAGTGGATTGCCGGCGCACGTCGAGGCGCTGATCACCAGGATGACGCTGGAAGAGAAGGCGGGCCAGCTCACCTTGATGCCGTCGGCGTGGAGCGAGGATACGGCGGCATTCAATCCGCAGAGCCCGCCGCAACACTTCGAGGCGCAGTATCGGGACGTCTGCGCCGGCCGTCTCGGCGGCGTGTTCAACGGCAGCGGCCTGGAAGCCGCCAGGCGTCTGCAGGAGGCGGCGGTGGAGAAGTCCCGGCTGGGCATTCCGCTGCTGTTCGCCGCCGACGTGATCC